>NZ_JBUDSW010000057.1:0-15999 GCF_054921475.1 Desulfobaculum sp.
GCGCTCTTCCGAGTCGCCCACCGGCGGCGGCAGCGTGGCGACGATGGCCTCCAGCACCTGATCCACGTTCATGCCCGTCTTGGCGCTGACTTCGATGGCGTCGGTGCAGTCAAGACCGATCATTTCCTCGATCTCCTGCTTCACGGTGTCTACGTCGGCGCTTGGCAGGTCAATCTTGTTGAGAACGGGGATGATCTCAAGGTCGTTGTCCAGCGCGAGGTAGACGTTGGCAAGGGTCTGTGCCTGTACGCCCTGCGTGGCGTCAACCACCAGCAAAGCGCCTTCGCACGCGGCGAGCGACCGTGAAACTTCGTACGAGAAGTCCACGTGGCCCGGCGTGTCGATGAGGTTCAGCACATACTCGGTGCCGTCCTTGGCCGTATAGGGGATGCGCACGGTCTGGGACTTGATGGTGATGCCGCGTTCGCGTTCAAGCTCCATCCTGTCCAGATACTGGTCGCGCTTTTCCCGCGCACTGACGAGGCCCGTAATCTCAAGGATACGGTCGGCAAGGGTGGACTTGCCGTGGTCGATGTGCGCAATGATGCTGAAATTTCGTGTGTTCTTTATGCTCTTCATATGTCGTCGACGATTGCTTGGATAATCATGGTTTGCACCCGGACGGGTGTGATGTCTTCTGTACGGCATTTGTCCGCACAAGTCTAATGTCAGTTGCTGGCGCAGTAAACTGCCGGGCTGGGCGCAATGCGGCGCGACTGCCCCGGGCCAGCAGTTTTGCGCGCTGGGCCCGCCCATGGCGCGGCCCGGATAGCGGCCTGCCACGGGTATGTGGAAGAATTCACGACCGGGAAATTTCGAAAAATGGTTGATTGTTCAGTTCAGGAGGGGTAGACGATAAGGCTATTTCCGTATGGGAACTTTTTAGTGCAGGTTTTTTGCGAAGCAGGAACTTGCAAGGGGTTAAAGTTTCCAAAAGGGAATTTTTCTGCACTGAAATTTGCCTTTTAAGGCATTGTCCGCCGCAGACGGACACGTCCTGACACGACTTGTTTCATTATTTGTTTGCTTGACGAAGGAAGGGATATCCAAAATGAGCAACACACAGGAGACGTGGGGTTCCCGCGTTGGCTTCATCATGGCCGCCGTTGGCTCGGCCATCGGTCTCGGCAACATCTGGCGCTTTCCGTACATGGTTTATGAAAACGGTGGCGGCGCTTTCCTTATTCCTTACATGGTCGCCCTGCTCACGGCTGGCATTCCCCTGCTTATTCTTGAATACGGCATGGGGCACAAGTTCCGTGGCTCCGCCCCCCGCATTTTTACCTCCATCTCCCGCAAGTGGGAGTGGATTGGCTGGTGGCAGGTGCTGGTGGCCTTTGTTATCTCCCTGTACTACGTCGCCGTTGTCGGCTGGGCCATTTCGTATGTGGGCTTTGCCGTCACACAGGCGTGGGGCACCAATACGGGCGAGTTCTTCATGAACACGTTCCTGAATATTTCTGATTCTCCCACCAATTTCGGCGGCATGAACTGGCCGGTCTTTGGCGCCATTTTGCTGGCGTGGGGCGTGTGCTGGGTTGTGCTGTTTAGCGGCGTGAAGGCTGGCATCGAGCGCGCCAGCAAGTTCTTTATGCCCGTTCTCTTTTTGCTGGTTCTTGCCATTGTGGGCCGCGTGCTCTTTTTGCCCGGCGCTGTGCAGGGCGTGGACTGGCTCTTTAAGCCCGACTTTAGCGCCCTTGGCAAAGGCAGCGTGTGGATTGCCGCCTATGGCCAGATTTTCTACACCCTTGGCGCTGGCTTCTCCATCATGATCACCTACGCCGGATACCTGCCCAAGAAGTCCGACGTCACCAATAACGCGTTTTTGACCGTGTTCATCAACTGCGGCTTCTCCATGCTGGCGGGCATCATGATCTTTGGCGTGCTGGGCTACATGGCCGCCGCCAAGGGCGTTGGCATCAGCGAAGTGGTCAGCTCCGGCGTTGGTCTGTGCTTTGTGACCATCCCGCAGGCCATCAACTTTATGCCCATGCCCAAGGTGCTCGGCACCCTGTTCTTCTGCGCCATTGTGGTGGCGGGCCTGTCTTCCCAGATTTCCATCTGTGAGGCCTGTGTGGCCGCCATCCGCGACAAGTTCCAGATCTCGCGCCGCAAGGCTGTTTCTGCCTACTGCATCACGGGCATCCTTGCCGGAGCCGTGTTTGCCAGCAACGCCGGCCTGCTTGTTCTGGACATCGTGGACCACTTTGTCATGAACTTTGGCGTGCTGATGACCGGCCTTGTGGAGATTGTGGCCATGTCGTGGTTCTTTAACCTCGAAGGCCTGCGTAGGCACATCAACGCCGTGTCCGACTTTGCCCTTGGCCGCTGGTGGAACTTTAGCCTCAAGTTCGTGACGCCCTTGCTGCTTGGCTACATGGCCATCAAGAACTTCATCGGCGACGTGACCACCCCGTACGGCGGCTACCCCCAGCATGCCCTGACCATGTTTGGCTGGAGCATTGCCGTGGGCATCCTGCTGCTGGGCTGGCTCATTCAGGTGACCAAGAACTCCGACGCGCTGGCCTCGGCCCAGCGCGAGTGCTAGCCACCCCGCGACGCAGACAATTGACGCTATTGAACGGGCGCAGCCGCTTGGCTGCGCCCGTTTTTTCGTGCTTTTGGGCGCAGAGGGATGGTGTGCGCACCCATGGGCGTGAATTGGGCCGAAAACGACAGGATTCTGCCGCAGTCACGCAGGCTGGCGGCTGCGGGCTTGCTCATCGGCGCAAGTGCTGGTAGGTGGGGGAGGTTCATTTATCAAGGAGAAAACCATGCTGTCACTCGGTTGGATCGCTATTACCTATCTTCTGGGCGCCGTGCCCTTCGGACTGTTGGTCGCCAAGGTCTGCTGCGGCATCGACCCTCGGCTTGAAGGCAGCCGCAACACCGGGGCCACCAATGTGGCGCGCCTGTGTGGCTTCAAATATGGCGTGTTGGCGCTGATTGGCGACCTTGGCAAGGGCTTTGTGCCTGTGCTGGTTGCGGGCATGTTTAGTCAGTCCAAGGTGTTTTTGGGCTGTGTGGCCCTCGCCGCCGTGCTGGGACACGTGTATTCCGTGTTCCTGAATGGCAAGGGCGGCAAGGCCGTTGCCACCACGGTTGGCGTGTTTCTCGCCCTTGCGCCGTGGTCCACGGTCATTTCCGCGCTGCTGCTTGTGGTTGTGGTGTTGGCCTCGGGCTACGTGTCCCTCGGCTCCCTGACCCTTGTCACCGTTCTGCCCATTTTGCTGGTGGTGACGGGTGAATTCACCCTCGCCATCTTTGCGGCCCTTATCGGTGTGCTGGTCTATTGGCGGCACCGCGACAACATCGCCCGCCTTGCCGTAGGCGAGGAAAAGCCGTGGAGAAAGGCGCACTAGCCCCTCCGCGCCCGCTTTTGTATACAACAGGCCCCGGATTGCCGGGGCCTTTGTTTTGCGCGGGGCTGTGCGCGTTCTTGCCTGCCGGGCTTTTTCACGCTATCTCTAGGGATTAGAAGTGCTTTGGCCGCCGCGACTCAACCCAATGGATGGCGCATGTCCCAGCTGAACGTCCTGCTTGTGCACCGCGACCCGCTCGTGAGGCAGTCCCTTCGGGAACTCCTTGGCGAAGCGGATTTTTGCCGCGTGCTGGGCGAGGCCGTCACCGGCGAGGAAGCCCTCGCCATGCTGGAGCACATCCCCTATGGCGTCATTTTCACCGCCGTGGACCTGCCCGGCGAGGTGTCCGGCTTTGAGCTGTCGCAGGCGTTATCGGGCAAAAAGCACAAGCCCGCCATGGTCTTTATTGCCGAGGATGAAACCCTCGCCTTTACCGCCTTTGAGATGGGCGCCACGGACTATCTGCTGTGGCCGGTGAAGGGTGAGCGCTTTGGCAAGACCATCCAGCGCCTGAAGCAATTCCGCGCCCATTATAAGGAAATACCCGAGCCCGCGCACTGGAAGGAACCCGCCGCCGAGGTGAGCGAGGAAGCCACGGTGCAGGTGCACCTTGGCGACGAGGATGAGGACCGCTTCCTCAAGGCACTCTCGCAGGCGTGGGACTACACCAGTCAGGCGCGGCAGGTGGACATCGAAAAGCTGGCCGTCACCATGGACGGGCGCACCCTGCTTATCCCCTACACCCAGATTATCTTTGTTGAGGCCTACGAGGATTATTCCTACGTGCACACGGCCAAGCAGAAGTTTTTAACGTCCTACAGGTTGAAGAATCTGGAGGACAGGCTGCGCATGCACAGATTCTTCCGCGTGCACCGCAAATATTTGGTGAATCTGGACATGGTCACGGAAATCGCCTCGCTTCCGGGCAGCAACTTTATGCTGCGAACGGCGGGCAAAACACGCATTGAGCTGCCCATCAGCCGCAGGCGCATTGCCGAGCTGAAAAAAATTTTGGGGCTGTAGCCCAAACGAATATGCTTTCCAGCGGCGACCGCTTACCGCGCCGCACGGCCCTTTGGCCGAATACTCGCCGCTTGGCGGCTCCACCTGCGCTATGACAAAGAAGCGGTGGTGGAAACTGCGTAACCATGGAGTTCGAGATGGACCATACAGGAGCTGTTGACGCCTTGTTGCAGGAGGAGCGGGTCTTCCGTCCTCTTCCGCAAATCGTCATCGAGGCGAACGTCAACCCGCAGGAATACCGCATGGCCCTTGAAAAGGCCGAGCAGGACGTCCTGTCCTATTGGGAGGACGCCGCGCACGAGCTGGACTGGTTCAAGAAGTGGGACGCCGTGCTCGATGATTCGAAGGCCCCGCAATACACGTGGTTTCCCGGAGCCAAGTGCAACATCGTGTACAACGCGCTGGACCGGCACATCGACTCCCCCAACAAAAATAAGCTCGCCCTCATCTGGGAAGGGGAACCCGGCGACCAGCGCAAATATACCTACTATGAGCTTTACCGCGAGGTGAACCGCTTCGCCAACGCCCTGCGCTCGCTGGGTATTGGCCGCGGGGACCACGTGGTGCTGTATATGCCGCTGCTGCCCGAGGTGACCATTGCCATGCTGGCCGTGGCCAAGATTGGCGCGGTGCATACCTTGGTCTACGGCGGCTATTCCGCCAAGGTCCTGCGCGACCGCCTGCGCGATGTGGGGGCCAAGCTCCTTGTTACCGCCGATGGCTTCTACCGCAACGGCAAGGTCATCAACCTCAAGCATATTGTGGACGAGGCCCTGTCCGGCGCGGACGCGGGGGGCGTGGAAAGCTGCGTGGTGGTGCACCGGGCCAATGTTGAGGCCGAAATGCACGAGCCGCGCGACATCTGGTACGCCGACCTCGTGCGCCGCGAGAGCCCGGAGTCTCCGACGGAAGTGCTCAACACCGATGACCCGCTGTTTATCCTGTACAGCTCCGGCACAACGGGTACGCCCAAGGGCATTGTGCACTCCCATGGCGGCTACATGGTGGGCGTCAACCGCACCCTGAACTGGGTCTTCGACATCAAGCCCACGGATATTTTTTGGTGCACGGCGGACGCTGGGTGGATTACCGGGCACAGCTATGTGGTCTACGGCCCGCTCATCGCCGGGACCACCACCGTCATGTACGAAGGCTCGGCCCTGTATCCGCAGGCGGACCGCCTGTGGGATGTGGTGGACCGCTATGGCGTGACCATCCTCTACACCGCGCCAACCCTTATCCGTATGCTCATGCGCTACGGCACGCAGTATCCCCGGCAAAAGGACCTTTCCACCCTGCGCCTGTTGGGCACGGTGGGCGAGCCGTGCAACCCCGAGGCGTGGGTGTGGCTGTACAAGAATATCGGCCACTCCGAGTGCCCCATCATGGACACGTGGTGGCAGACCGAGAGCGGCATGATTCTCATCTCGCCCTTGCCGCTGTCGCTCCTGAAGCCCGGCTCCGTCAACCGTCCCATACCGGGCATTGACGCCGATGTGGTGGACGCGCAGGGGCACCCCGTGCCTGCGGGCAAGGGCGGCTTTTTGGTGCTGCGCCAGCCGTGGCCGGGCATGATGCGCGGCATCCACGGCGCGCCGGACGCCCTGCGCGAGGACTACTGGGAGCGTATTCCCGGCGGCGTGTATTGCGCCGGAGACGTGGCGCGAAAGGACGCGGACGGCTATTTTTGGATTCAGGGCCGCGCGGATGAAGTGATGAATATTGCCGGGCACCGCATTGGCACCGCCGAGGTGGAGAGCGCGCTGGTCTCCAACAAGGCCGTCACTGAGGCGGCGGTTATTGGCGTGCCGGATTCCATCAAGGGCGAAGTGGCTAAGGCCTTTGTGGTGCTGGCCGAGGAGTGGGACGCTGACGGCGCGTCGGTGGACGACCTTGTCCGCGCCCTGCGCGCCCACGTGCGCGCCGAGCTTGGCTCCGTTGCGGAGATGAAGGCCATAGAACCGCGCGCCAGCCTGCCCCGGACGCCCAGCGGGAAAATTTTGCGGCGGCTTCTGCGCGCCGAGGAACTTGGCGAGGACCCCGGAGATATGCTCTCCCTCGTGCAGGACGAGGACGGCTAGCCGGCGCGCTGTGGCGCTGGGGCGCTTGGCCGGCGCCATGTTGTCGAGGGCCGCAGGAGCCGTGTGCAGTCAGTGGCCGTTCCCGGTGGAGACGTTTGGGCGTCGCGCTGGCGCCCGCATGGTCTTGCGCGGCAGGGAGCGCCACCGGCGAGGCGCATTGCCGTAGAGAGTCCCCCCGCACCGGCCCAAAAAGCGAGCCCCCCGCATCACGTGGATGCGGGGGGCTCGCTTTTTGGGCCAGGGGCCGCGTTTTAGTTGGGCTGGATGTCAAACAGGCCGCAGTCGTCCATGGCCATGTAGATTTCACGCGACACCCAAGCATCGGTGGCGGCGTAGGCAATCTGCTGTTTGGTCAGGCGCGGGTTGGCCCAGTTGGTACAACGCGCACTCTTGGAGATGCGAAAGCCCAGAAACTTGGCCGCGAGGTTGCGCAGGCCGTGGGTTTCCAGCTTGAGCGCTTGCGCAACCACGCCAAGGTCCACAAAGCCGCCCTCGGGAAAGGACTTGATGTTTTGCAGGTCCTTGATGTCGTCGCGCACGGCCACGCCGGTCTTGACGATGGCGGGGTTGGACAGCACGTCGCACAGCCCGTCCGGGAACTCCAGCTTGGAGAGTTGGAAGATGAACACTTTGTCCGCCGTCGCCAACTGGATGAGGGACGGTGGATAGTACTTGCCTTTGCGAAAGGCGGGGCGGGATTCCGTGTCAAAGCCAAGGACCCGTGCGGCGCTGAGTGCATTCAGCGCACCCGGCACGGCTTCTGGCGTATTCACGAGTTCCGTCTCGCCTTCCCAGGCCCGCAGGGGGAGGGCCATGATTTCGTCTTTTGCGATTTTACCCTGATATTTCGATATATCCGTCATAAGCATTGGTTGTATCCAGCCGCCGCTTTCGCGGCGGCGTGTTTGCTTTAGCCTAGTTGTGCTCGCGGGTCTTTGTAAAGGTGATGTCCGGGCACCGCTCCACGGTGGACTCCAGACGCCACATGCTGTTGGGCAAAAAGACCAGATCGTCCTGCGCATCCACGGCAAGGTCGCCCATGTAGTTTTTGCGGAAGGCGTCCAGGTCGCGCTGATTCTCGGCGCTGACCCAGCGGGCGGTGTGCAGGTTCACCGGCTCGTAGGCCGCATCCACGCTGTACTCGTTCTTAAGCCGGGCGACAATGACTTCAAACTGCAGAACGCCGACAGCGCCCATGATGTAGTCCGAGTTGGTCAGCGGGCGGAAAAGCTGCACCGCGCCTTCCTCGGCCAGCTGCATGAGGCCCTTGTGGAGCTGCTTGGTCTTCAGCGGGTCGCGCAGGCGCACGCGGCGGAAGTGCTCCGGCGCAAAGTTGGGGATGCCCGTGAACTTGAGGGCTTCCTTGTCCGTGAAGGTGTCGCCGATCTTGATGGTGCCGTGGTTGTGCACACCGATGATGTCGCCGGGGTAGGCTTCATCGACGTTGGCGCGGTCCTGCGCCATGAAGATGGTGGCGTCCTTGATTTGGATGTCCTTGCCGATGCGGTGGTGCTTGACCTTCATGCCCCGGGTGAACTTGCCGGAGTTGATGCGCATAAAGGCGATGCGGTCGCGGTGGCGGGGGTCCATGTTGGCCTGAATCTTAAACACCACGCCGGAGAAGCCCGTTTCCGTGGGGTCCACTTCGCGGGTGGTGGTGGGGCGCGGACCGGGCGCGGGGGCCAGCTCCACAAAGTGGTCCAGCAGCTCGCGCACGCCAAAGTTGTTGATGGCGCTGCCGAAGAAGACGGGCGTCTGCTCGCCCTTCAGGTAGCGCTCCTTGTCAAAGGGATTGGCCGCGCCCTGCAGAAGCTCCACTTCGTCGCGCAGCTGCCCGGCTTGTTCGCCGAGGTATTCGTCCAGCAGCGGGTCGTCAAGGCCGTTGATGATGACGCCTTCCTGCACTTCTGCGCCTTTGTCCGGGCTGAACAGGTGCAGGGTGTTGTCCACAAGGTTGTAGGTGCCCTTGAAGTCCAGCCCCATGCCGATGGGCCACGTCATGGGCGCGCATTCGATCTTGAGGTTTTCTTCAATGTCCGCCAGCAGGTCGAGGGGGTCCTGACCGTCGCGGTCGAGCTTGTTGATGAAGCTGATGATGGGCGTGTCGCGCAGGCGGCAGACGTCCATGAGCTTGGCGGTCTGCGTCTCAACGCCCTTGGCCGAGTCAATGACCATAAGGGCGGAGTCTACAGCGGTGAGCACGCGGTAGGTATCTTCGGAAAAGTCGGCGTGGCCGGGGGTGTCGAGGAGGTTAATCTCGTAGCCCTTGTGCTCGAACTTCATGACCGAGGAGGTCACGGAGATGCCGCGTTCCTGTTCCATTTTCATCCAGTCGGACACGGCGTGGCGCGAGGCCTTGCGCGACTTGACGGTGCCGGCCATCTGAATGGCGCCGCCAAAGAGCAGCAGCTTTTCAGTCAGCGTGGTTTTACCGGCGTCCGGGTGGCTGATGATGCCGAAGGTGCGGCGCTTGGCCACCTCGCGGCGGATTTCATTTGCAAGAGCGGTATTGGACACAAATCACTCCAAGGAGGACGCGGTGTCGCCAGAGGCTTGCCCGGCGGCGTGGACGTCCTGCATGTGTTGTAGAAAGGCGGGTTTCTCAGCGGCGGGCCGCTGTTTGACGGCGTATTCCACGCGGCAGGCGGTGACCCTGTCGGCAAAGGTGGCATACGCCTCCAGCCGGACTGGTCCGCGTCCGCGGGTATAGCGGGCACCCTTCCCGGAATTATGTTCGTTCAGGCGGCGATGGATATCCGTGGTGACGCCACAGTACAACGAGTTGTCCGCGCAGCGCAAAAGGTAGACGTACCAAGGGGTATGAGGCGCGTTGTCCATGCTTGCCCAAATGAAGGTGTGAGAAACAGAATCCCCGCCCGGGCGGACCCGGGCGGGGAATGACTACCAAAAGGTCAGAAAGTGCAGCACCTTAGATGCGGCCTTCCTCCACGGCGTGGCAGGCAACAAAGTGGCCTGCCGACGGCTCAATGCGCTTCGGGATTTCCCTGCTGCATCGCTCGTTGGCGTGGAGGCAGCGGCCGTGGAACACGCAGCCCGTGGGGAGGTTGATGGGCGTCGGCACGTCGCTGGAAAGCTTGACGTGATCCGATCCCTTCTGCCCCAGCTTGGGGATGGCCGACAACAGCGCCTGCGTATACGGGTGCAGGGGGTCGTTGAAGAGCTTGTCGGCTTCTGTGAGTTCACACAGCGTACCAAGGTACATCACGGCCACGCGGGTGGAGATGTGCTCCACAACCGACAGGTCGTGACTGATGAACATGTAGGTCAAGCCGCGCTTGTCCTGCGCGTCCATAAGCAGGTTCAGAATCTGCGCCTGAATGGACACGTCCAGCGCGGAGATGGGCTCGTCCGCCACGATGAATTCCGGGTCCACCATCAGCGCGCGGGCAATGGAGATGCGCTGGCGCTGGCCGCCGGAGAATTCGTGGGGGTAGTTGCCGGCCCAGCCGGGGCGCACGCCAACCAGCCCCATCACTTCCTCCAGCTTGTCGCGCACTTCGGCGTCGCTGAGGGTGGGGAAGTGGAAGCGCAGCGGCTCCTCCAGAATCTGCTTGACCGTCATGCGCGGGTTCAGGGACGCGTAGGGGTCCTGAAACACCATCTGCATCTTGGCGCGGTAGGGCATCATCTGGCGGGCGGTGAGGCTGTCGTACCGCTCGCCGCGGTAGCGCAGTTCGCCGCTGGTGGGCGCATACAGGCCCATCACCGTCCGGGCGAGGGTGGACTTGCCGCAGCCGGACTCGCCGACCACGGAGAGCGTCTCGCCGGGGAAGATGTCAAAGGTGACGTCGTTGACGGCTTTGACAAGGGTCTGCTCGCGGCGAATCTTGCCGCCGCTGAACTTAATCTGGTCCAGCATGCCGCCGGAGATATCAAAATGCTTAACGACGTTTTTAACGCCGAGCAGCGGATTGGTCGTATCGACAGAAGTCTTCACAGAGAGTTACCGTCCTTCCCTATACACAGTGGCAGGCAACAAGGTTTCCGGATTCGCGCGAGGTGAGGAGCGGCAGCTCCGTCGTACACTGCGAGGAGCACATGTTGCAGCGCGGATGGAAGGCGCAGCCCTTGGGGATGCTCAGGAGGCTGGGCATCACACCGGGAATCTGTGCCAGCCGCGCGCCCTTGGCGCCGCCAGCCTGAGGCAGGGCGCTGATGAGGCCACGGGTGTAGGGATGCAGGGGATTCTTGATGATTTCGTCAGTCAGGCCCATCTCGATGACTCGGCCTGCGTACATGACGGCGATCTTCTGGGTCACCTGCGACACGACGGCGAGGTCATGCGTGATGAGGATGAGACCCATGTTTTCGGTCTCGCACAGTTCTTCCAGCAGGGCCATGATTTCGGCCTGAATGGTCACGTCCAGCGCGGTGGTCGGCTCGTCGGCGATGATAAGGCTCGGCGAGGTGAGCAGGGCGATGGCAATGACAATGCGCTGGCGCATGCCGCCGGAGAACTCATGCGGATACTGCTCCAGGCGCTTTTCCGGCGAGGGAATGTACACCTTGCGCAGCTTTTCAATGGCGATGGCCTCGGCGTCCTTGCGGGAGATATTCTGGTGCGCCTGCAGGGTTTCCACCATCTGGGTACCGATGGTCAGCACGGGGTTCAGGGTCATCATGGGATCCTGAAAAATCATGCTGATGCGGTTGCCGCGGATGTGGCGCATCTCGTCGTAGGACAGGGCCGATATATTTTCGCCCTCAAGGCGGACGCTGCCGGACTCAATGTAGCCGGGCTTGCTGATCAGGTTCAGGATGGCAAAGCCGGTCACGGACTTGCCAGCGCCGGATTCGCCGACCAGACCCATACGTTCGCCCGGATTCAGGGAGAAGCTCACGTTGTTCACCGCGGGCAGGGTGCCCTTGCGCATGGCGAACTTGACCGTCAGGTCATGAACTTCCAGCAGCTTGCCGGTCTCGTTGGTTGTGTCTTGCGGTTGAATCTTCACGGCTTACTTCTTGTACAGTTTGGGGTTGAGGAAGTCGCGCATCCAGTCACCAAGCAGGTTGATGGACAGGATGAGGCCAACCAGCACAATGCCCGGGAAGATGGTAATCCACCAGGAGCCGCTAAAGAAGTACTCGAAGCCGGACTTGATGAGCGAACCGAGGGACGGCTTGGTCACGGGCATGCCCAGACCGATAAAGGACAGGGCGGCCTCACTCATGATGGCGTTGGCAACCTGCACCGTGGAGATAACGAGCACCGGGGTGAGCGTGTTGGGCAGGATGTGGCGCCACATGATGCGGCGGGACGGCAGACCGATGACGCGGGCCGCTTCCACATATTCCTTGCTCTTCTCGGCCAGCACGGAGGCGCGAACGGTACGCGCATACTGCGGCCACTCGGCAAAGCCGATGACGAAAATAAGGAACGGCACGGCAATCTGCTCGTATTTGGCTACGCCAAAGGCGGCCTGACAGATGGCGCCGAGGAAGATGGCCACCATATAGGTGGAAAACGACAACTGGACGTCAGCCACACGCATGAGGATGGAGTCCAGCTTGCCGCCGCGGTAGCCGGCCACAAGGCCGATAAGAATGCCGAGCATGGCCTGCAGGCTCACGGCGCCAAGGCCGATAACCACAGACACGCGGGTGCCGTAGAGGATGGTGGACAGGAGGTCGCGCCCCTGTGCGTCGGAGCCGAGGATGAAGCTCGGGTCCGCGCCGTCCATCCAGATGGGCGGCAGCTCGGAATCCATGATGCTGATTTGCGATGTGTCGTAGGGGTTGGTCGGTGCGGTGATGGGCGCGGAAAAACCGGCCACCACGAAAAAGACCAACAGGATGAAGCTCCCCATAGCCAGCGGATCGCGCAGGAAGCTATAGAGGAAGTACGACTTTTTGAAGCGTTTCCAGATGCTCATTATTATTTCCTACCTGCAACCCTGACCATGGGGTTCACCAGGCCATAGATGATGTCCACAACGGTGTTCACGCACACGAAGATGGCGCCGACGAACACAAGATAGGCCACCAGAAGCGAAGAGTCTGCGCGCTCCACAGCTTCCAGGAAGATGAAGCCCATGCCCTGCCACTGGAAGACCGTTTCGGTCAAAACGGTAAAGGCAATCATGGTGCCCAGCTGCACGCCGCCCACGGTGATGACCGGGAGCAGGGTGTTTTTAAAGCCGTGCACGATGAGGATGCGCCACGGCCTCAGGCCCTTGGCGCGGGCAAACTTCATGTATTCGGCCTCCAGCACTTCCTTCATTTCCGCACGGATAAGGCGGATGAACAGCGGCAGCATAACCGAGGACAGCGAGATGCCCGGCAGAATGAGGTGCTTCAGACCATCCGCCGTCAGGAAGCCGGTGCTCCAGAATCCCCACAGCATAACGGTTTCGCCGCGTCCATATGATGGAAGCCAGTGGAGCTTCACCGAGAAGAAATAGATGAGCAGGATAGCCGTCAAGAAGACGGGGATCGAGACGCCTATGATTGACCCTCCCATGAAGAATCGTGAGAGGAATGCATTCGGTTTACATGCCGAGTAGATACCTATCGGAATGGAAAGAACCAAGATGATGATGGAAGCGACGATGACCAGCTCCAGCGTAGCCGGGGCCTTTTGCATGATGACTTCCAGAGCGGGCTGCTTGAAGAAGAAGGACTGGCCAAGGTCGCCGTGAGCGGCGTCCTTGACGAAGCGAACCCATTGGACGGGGAGCGGGTCGTTAAGCCCCAGCTCCTCGGCAAGGCGCGCCCTTTCGGCGGCGGACACGGATATGCCCACGATATCCCGGATCGGGTCGCCGACGGCCTGCTTGATGCCAAAACCGATGACGCTGATAACCAGCATCACGATGAGTGCCTGCGCAATGCGGCGAACTGTGAATGCGAACATGGCCTATGCTTGTTGTGAGTTTGCGGATTCTGCGGTCGCGCCCGAGAAGGGCGCAACACCCTGAATGGGAAGGCGAAAGCCTTTGTTCGGCCCGGCCGCCAAAGGGCGACCGGGCCTGCAAAAGCTTTCACCGGAGCGGGTGGGATTTACACTTTTGTGGTCAATTATGCAAGTCCTCAACGACTCCGACCAAGCTGGCTACTCGACGATCAGGTCGCCAAAGTAGGGGAAGTTCATCACGTTGACGATGTCGTCCACGTTCTTGCACTTGGGGGCGGCGGCCCAGGAGAGGTGCTGCCAGTGCAGGGGCACGAAGGCGGCGTCATCATAGATGATGCGTTCGGCCTTCTTGAGGATGGCGCTACGCTTGGCCGGGTTGGTCTCGGTCATGGCAGCGTTGATGAGGCTGTCCACTTCCTCATTGCAGTAGTTGCCGCTGTTGTACTGGCCGATGCCAGCTTCGAGGTCGCGGCACATCAGCAGGTACTCGGTGTAGTTGCTGGAGTCCTCGGTGTCGGGGTGCCAGCCAACCATCTGGATGTCGGCAACCTGAGCGTCGAACTGATCCCAGTACTGGGCCTTGGGCATGGTCTTCAGGTCAACACGGATGTTGATCTTGGCGAGCATGGCAACAAAGGCCTGCGCGATCTTGGCGTCGTTCACGTAGCGGTTGTTGGGGGCGATCATGGAGCAGGTGAAGCCGTCGGCGTAGCCTGCTTCCTTCATGAGCTGCTTGGCCTTGTTCAGGTCGAAGCGGGGCTTCAGGTCTTCCTGGTAGCTCACGTAGCCCTCGGGGGCCTGCTGACCGGCAGCGGTGGCGCGGCCCTTCATGATCTTTTTGGCGATGCCCGCGTTGTTGGTGGCGTAGACAATGGCCTGACGCACACGCTGGTCAGCGAACTCGGGGCGGCGCTTCTGGTTGAGCTGCAGGGTGATGAGACGGGAGCCGGGCATGGTGATCAGGTTCACGCGGGGGTCGCCGTCGATGCGGTCGTAGTCCTGGGGCGGCACGGGCATGATGAAGTCAACGTCGCCGGACAGGAGGGCAGCCACGCGGGTTGCGGCCTGCTTGATGGGCGTGAGGACGAGCTCGTCAACATTGCCGGAGTTCTTGTCCCAGTACTCGGGGAAAGCCTTGAAGACCATGCGCACGCCGTGCTCGCGGTGGGTCACGGTGAACTTGCCGGTGCCGGACTCGTGGTTCAGGGCGAAGGAGGGGCCAATCTTGACGATGGCGTCCTTGGGCTTGCCGGACTCTTCGTCCATGCCGGTGTAGAACTTGCTGTCCATGGGGAAGATGTACGTCGCCATGTTGAGCAGCAGGGGGTACGGCTTGGTGGTCTTGATATCGATGGTGTAGTCATCGATGATGGTGGGCTCATCAAAGAGCGTGAACAGACCCTTGTAGTCCTGGCTCTTTTTCAGGCGGGCGAGGGTCCACTTGACGTCGGCAGCGGTGAAGGTGTTGCCGGAGTGGAACTTGACGCCCTTGCGCAGGTAAAAGCGCATGGTCAGGGGATCGATACGCTCCCATTTCATGGCAAGGCGCGGCTCGAAGGCCATGTCCTTGGTCCAGCGGATGAGCGGATCAAAAACGAGGTGGGAGTACTGGAGCATGCCGCCGGACAGCTGCACATGCGGGTCAAGGGAAACCGGGTCGGCATCAAATGCGACCTTCAGCGTCTTTGCCGAAGCCATGGAGCTCATGCCCATGACCATAACGGCGCAGATGCATGCAATGATAAAACGTCTCATCAAGCACCTCCAAATAGGTAGTTGGGTGACAATACTGTCATGGGCTACAGGCAGCCCCCGCCTGCAGCCTGATGCGCATCTATGAGAAATGCGTATCTTTTCGCGGCAATACCGAAGATACGGCGCGAAAGCAATGTTGCTGGAGGTGCGGTTGAAAGCAAGACGCAGACACCACACGCCCCTTTTCGTCCTGTGGCAGGTATCCAAAACGAAACCACGGGGATGGACGACGTTGGACACTCTTACATTTTCATGACGAAATTGACAATATGAAAGTGGATACGGGGACTTGCGGCCGCAGCTATTGTGGAAATTGGCTGCTGTGGAGAGGGAGGATTCTGCGTTTTTGTCAAAACGTGACGCGGCCCGGGCGTTGCGGGGGGTTTGCCGCTTCGCTCCGGACCGGTCAGGAGGATCCAAGCACGCTGTTTGGAGGACGGAGGCGCTGGGCCGTTGCCTGCGCCGCCAATGGCAGGGGGCGGCGTAAAAGGCAGAGGCGAACCACGCAATTATAGACTAGGCGATGTGGCCGGTTTGCGCAAGGGGGGATGCGAGTTTTTCCATGGATTGCAGCATACTGCTCACCTTGTCGTACGCAACGGGTTTTCCGAAAAGAAAACCCTGCACCATGTCGCATTTGAACTCCTGCAGCAGGTCCAGTTGTTGCTGCGTCTCCACGCCTTCGGCGATGACGTCCAGCCCCATACTTTCGGCCAGCACCGTCATGGACCGCACGGTACGGCGGTCCTCGGTGCTGGTGCAGATGGTGTTGGTGAAGCGTCTGTCCACCTTGACCGTGTCGATGGGAAAACGTTGCAGGTACGACAGCGAGGACTGGCCGGTTCCAAAGTCGTCCAGTGCAATGCTCACCCCAAGGCGTTTGAGGCGGCGACAGGTTTCCAAC
>NZ_JBUDSW010000058.1:0-15852 GCF_054921475.1 Desulfobaculum sp.
CGGAGAGGTGGACTACGACGCCGCGCTGGAGGCTCTGGAACCGTCGTCGGCGCTCCGTGCGCAGGGGATTGACGACACCTGCGCCCAGCGCGCCGCGTCCCGCGTGCGGTCGCGGCGGGCGGCAGCGGAACGGGTGGCCCTTGCCCAGCGCGAAGCCGCGCGGGTGGCGGCCATTGAACAGATGATGACGGCTTATGAGCAGGGCGACTGTGCTACGGCGTTTGCGGCGGTGGATGACGCGCGCGGCGTCTTTGGCGAGGAGGAATACACAACCCTTCTGGACGTGCTGGAGGAAGAGCAGTGGACCACGTATCCCGGGTCCATGGTGCGCGGGGTGCTGCTGTGCCTGCGCGGCGAGTGGCGCAAGTCGCAGATGCTGTGGTGTGTTGGCACGATATACAGCGCGGACGACGCCCGGCGCATAGCGGGTGTCTTTGCCCTTGCGCCGAAGCCGTGGAGCGTGCTCCTTATGCGCGGGGTGGAGCGTGTGGACGCCGCCTTTGGCGCGGACGAAACCGGGCGGAAGCTGGCGGACGCGGCAACGCGTGATATGTTGGCGCGGCTGGACGTGTGCGGCGCGAAGGCGGAAGCGGCCTTTGACGCGCTGACGCCGGGGAGTCCCGGATACCTTGTGGAGCGTATCATCAGCGCGTACGGCGGCACAGCCGCCTGATGAAAAAAGCGCCCCGGCCGAAAGGCTGGGGCGCTTTTGCGTTACTGCATGAAATTTTTAATGCCTGTGAAGACGATTTGCGCGGCGAGGGCCGCCAGCACAAGGCCCGAGAGCTTGGTGAGGATTTCAATCCCCACATTGCCAAGGGCGCGCTTGATGCGCGAGGCCATAAAGAGAATCACGCCAAGGCACACCACCGCGGCGGACATGGCGGCAAAGCCGATGGCCTTTTCCAGCGAGGAGCCAAGCCCAGCGCCCATAACCATCATAACACCCACCGTGGCGGGGCCGACGGCGATGGGGATGGCAAGGGGCACAACGCTGATGTCGCCTTCGCCGGGGTCAACCTTGTCGTCCTTCTTTTTGTCCTTGTTGCCCTGCACCAGTGCGACGGCGGACAAAAACAGCAGTGCGCCAGCGCCAATGCGGAAGCTATCCAGCGTAATGCCCAGAATCCGGAACAGCGGGTTGCCGAAAAAGAAGATGATGCCGCACAGCACAATGGTGGAGATGGTGGTGCGGATGGCGATGCCGTGCTGCTCCTGCTTGGTCATGCCCTTGGTGAGGGCAAGGAACATGGACAGCACAAAAAAGGGGGCCAGCACGAAGAAAAACTTCGTGAAGATGTTGATGAAGAGACTCATTCCCATACCTCATGCGAAAAAAAAGGAAGTAGCGCGGCCCCGGCGCAGTGTTGCGGGTGCGGCGGGGCCGATGTGTGTCAAGGCGCGCTCACTACTGCCTTGATGCCCTCCGCGTCAACCACAATGTGCGGATGTCCGGGCGTCGCCGCAGGAAAATGCGCAGAAGGGCGAATGGAACGGCTTGAGATGCCACAGCATTTTGTATGATTCGCATAAGGAGAAAGATGCGGAGACGTGTGAAGGAGAGGCTGGGGGACTGGAACGCAGAGTGATGCGCGGGGCGGTGGGAAAAGAGCGATTGATGTGACGGTGGCATCGGGGGCAGTACGCCGGGCGGGGCGGTGGACGAAGGAGAGAGGCCGGGAGTGTTGTGCTGGTGGCGCGCGGCGCAGAGTGGGCGCACAGTGGGCGGAGAACACTCCAGCTGGGGCGCATGGCGCAGCGTGCAAAGGGACACTGAAACGGGGTGTTGGCTCGCGGATGGATGGCGGCTGGGGGCGCAGGATGGCTTACACCGGGGCTTCGGCTCCGGTAACGTGCAGGGCGCGGCGGTAGCGTAGGCGCAGACGCAGGCCGTCGGCTTGGGCTTCCATCTGGGCGCTGTGGATGAGGCGGCGGTCTTCGGCAAGTTCGGCGAGAATGCGGCAGTGCGGGGCGTCTGGCGGGGCGTTCCAGCCAAGGGCGAGGGTGAGGGGGAGGTCTTCGGGCGGCAGGGAAAAGGCGCGGTCGCCAACGGCGGTGCTGGCCATGTCCATGGTGCACCACGAACTGCGCAGAATGGGGCTGGTGAGGATATACCGCCGGGGTGGAGCGGGGAGTTTGCGGATTTCTAGATGCCCTTGGGGGAAGGGGAAAAAGCGCAGAAAGTCGAACCGGGGTGGACGGGGAAAGCCTGTTGAGGGAATGGGGGGCGAGGCGGCCAGCGCGGCGGCAAAGCGCTTGGCGATGAGGGTGAGCAGGCTTTCGGGCAGGGGCGAGTCTACACCGGAGACAAGATGCCACGCCCATGCGTGACAGCGTTCCTCGTGGGTGGTGAGGTCCCGCAGTACCGTAGGGGTGAACGGCTTGTAGCAGTGCCGACAATGCACCCTGATGGCGTCGTTGTACGCATTCCGCGCGGCCTTCATCACGTCGTGGAGGACAACCTGCTTCACGTCGCACAGGTAATCATCCTGTTCGTGAATGGCGACGGGGATGATTGCTTCCGCTGTGGGAATGTCCATGTGTGAAGTTGTATGGCGAAACGGGATGCATTGTCAAAAGAACAATGCATCCCGTTTCGAATTTTACAGGTTTTTTGCGGTGTTTCGTTCTGCGCGCTACAGACACTGCGATTGCAGTTCCTGCCCCAGATACGTGCGCTCGGCTTCGCCAAGGATGCCAAGGGACAGGCAAATAAGCGTCCACAGGTGCACGGTGTGCCACGCACCATTGTACACGGAGCGCAAGTCGTGGATTTGCGAGTGGCAGTTGTGGCAGGGGGTGATGACATAGTCCGCCCCCGTGGCCAAAATCTGCTGCGCTTTGAATTTGCCGTAGGCGCGGCGCTCTGCGGCGTAGCCCGATTGGAGCGCGCCGCCGCCCCCGCCGCAGCAGTAGTTGCTGGAGCGGTTGGGGTGCATTTCAATGAAGTTTTCCTCGCCAACCACGGCCTTGGTGACAAAGCGCAGATCCTCGGCCACGGGATCGCCAAGGGTCTTGCGCACCAGCTGGCATGGGTCCTGTATGGTAAAGGTCAGGCCGAGGTCGCGGTTCCAGTCCGCGTTGACGGGCAGCTTGCCCTCGCGAATCCAGCGCGCGTACCACGGGATGATGCTCTCCAGTCGAAACGATGGCGTAATGCCGAATTTTTCCAGTCCGGCCCGGACTGCGTAAAATTCGTGGCCTCATTCAGTGTTGAGCCAGACTGAACAGCCCAGCGCTTCAACCGCCTCCACCTTTTTTCGGACGATGCGCTCCCAACTGGCGTCGTCCGCTGCAAACATGCAGTAGTTTTCTGCGGCCCAGCCAACGGAGCCGTAGGTCCAGTCCGCCCCCACCACGTTCAGAATCTTCCACAGCGGCACCATTTCGTCGGGCTCGGTGACTGGCTCGCGGGAGTTTTGGTTCAGGAAGAACATGGCGCCGTGCTTGTCTATGGGCGCGTCCAGTGCGGCTTGGCCGTCCTGCGTGTCGCGCACTTCCTCCAGAACGTCCTCGACAACGAAGGCGAAGTCCTCGGAGCTGGCGCCCATGGCGCTGGCGCCGGGGGTGCGCAGGGCTTGGTCGCAGGAGCCGATAATCCCGCGCGGGCGCTCCTCGCGCGGCCATGCGGCGCGGGCGGCATAGACCAGCGCGGGGATGTCGATTTGCATGGGGCATACGTGCACGCAGCGGCGGCACATGGTGCACATCCACACCCACGGTGTGCGCGCCAGTTCGTCGTCCATGCCCAAGGTGGCCATGCGCACGAACTTGCGCGGGTCCAGCCCTGCCAGCCCCGTGGCCGGGCAGGCCGAGGAGCACATGCCGCAGGTCAGGCAGGTGTCAAAGCTGCCCCCGGTGGGGAACAGCTGGCGCGAGAGGTCGCGAAAGGCGGGAATGTCCCGCGCCCTCGTGGCAGTATCAGTCATTGTGCCCTCGCTTGTCGGGGCCGGGGGCGTCCTCGTCGCCAGCGGCGGCAACGTGCAGGCAGACTCCGGCCTGTGAGAGAATTTCCCGGAAGCGTCCGGGGGGCGCGCCGTCGGTAAACAGCGCGTCCACGTCGGAAATATGGCCAAGGCGCATCATTGCGCCGCGTCCGAACTTGCTCTTGTCCGCCGCCAGAAACGCGCGGCGGCAGGTGCGCATAATACACCGCGTAATGCGGATTTCGCGCTCGTCAAAGTCCAGCAGGGTGCCGTCGGTGTCGATGCCGCTGAGGGTGACCACGCCATAGTCCGGGCGAAACTGCTTGAAGAATTCCACGGCGCTTTCGCCGATGATGCCGTTGTCGCGCTGGCGTAGCCGTCCGCCCGCGACCAGAATGTCCACGTCGCGCGCGCCGCGCATCAGGGCGGCAACGTTCAGGTTGTTGGTGATAATGCGCAGGCCGGTGTGCCCGGCCAGCGCCTCGGCGATGAATTCCGACGTGGTGCCGATGTCCAGCACCACCGAGGCATGGTCCGGGATGCGGCTGGCTACAAGGCGCGCAATGCGCCGCTTTTGCGGGGCGCACAGCTCGCGCCGGACGCCATAAGCGGCATTGTGCGAACCGGAGGCCGGACCCGCGCCGCCGTGATAGCGGCGGATAAGCCCCTGCGCGGCAAGGGCGCGGACGTCGCGCCGGATGGTCTGTGTGGAGCAGGAAAAATGCTCGGCCAGCGCGTCCAGCGGCATAAAACCACGGCTGAGGATGCCCCGGAGGATGCCTTTTTGTCTGGCGGACAGCGCGAGGGTGGCCGCATCGGTAAAATTGCCCGTGGCTGTAGCGCTGTTGTGTGTTGCCTCTGAGGTGTGTGGCATATGTACCGCTGTGTTTGAGTGGTTAATCAATATGCATTCGAGATGCAGTATGCCACATGTGGCGGTTCTTTGTCACTGCTGGTCGAAATGTGACATTGCTTTGCCGAGTGTGGTGTTCTTTTTGCGGTGCTGTGTTGACAAATTGTGCGTATGGGGTACATTTGCTTGGCAATTTCTTGTACTTTAGAAAGATGTCGGCAAATAGCCAACGGGGCGCGCATGCAGACACAGGTGCTGATTATAGGCGGAGGAGCGACGGGCACCGGCCTCGCAAGGGATTTGGCCCTGCGTGGTGTTCGGAGCATCGTTGTGGAAAAACGCGATGTGAACGCCGGCGCCTCGGGCGGTAACCATGGCCTGCTGCACAGCGGTGCGCGCTACGTGCACAGCGATCCGCATTCCGCTGCGGAGTGCCGGGAAGAAGCCGAAATTATCAAACGTATTGCCCCCCAATGTGTCGAGGACACAGGGGGGCTTTTTGTTGCCGTGGCGGGGGATGATGAAGACTACATCGCCCGGTTCCCCGGCCTGTGCGAGGCCAGCGGCGTGCCCTGCACGCCCATGGCGGTGCAGGACGCCTTAGAGCGGGAGCCGGAACTCTCGCCCAAGACCATCGCCGCCTACGCCGTGCGCGATGCCTCCATCGACCCCTTCCGCCTGTCCCTAGAAAATTTGTACCACGCCCGGGATATGGGCGCGGGGTATATGCGCCGTACCATTGTGGAGAAGTTCGAGATGGACGGCGGGCGCATTGTGCGGGTGCACCTGCGCCACACGCGGTCCGGGCGGGAAACCATTGTGGAGCCGGAGTATGTGGTCAGCGCGTCTGGCGCGTGGGCCGCGTGGGTGGCGGCCAAGGCGGGCATCACCATCCCCATGCGCTACTCCAAGGGCACGCTTCTCGTCACCCACGAGCGCATGACCGACCACGTCATCAACCGCCTGCGTCCCCCCGGCAACGGCGATATCGTGGTGCCGGGAGGTACGGTGTCCGTCCTTGGGACCACGTCGGAGCGCGTTCACAACCTTGACACCATCCGTCCCACCATCCCCGAAGTTGACGAAAATATCATCGAAGGTTCGCCCATGGTGCCGCGCCTTGCCACAGCGCGCTATGTGCGGGCCTACGCCGGAGTGCGCCCACTCATCGACCTTGGCGGCAGCGGCGATGACCGCGCCGTGAGCCGCGGCTTTGAGCTTTTTGACCATGCCGAGGACGGGGTGGAGAACTTTTTCACCGTGACCGGCGGCAAGCTGACCACCTATCGCCTGATGGCCGAGAAGACTGCCGACCTTGTGTGCCAGCGCCTTGGGGTGGACGCCCCGTGCCGCACCCACGAGGAAGCGCTCCCCCCGGCGGACCGGTGCCGCTGGACCGAACCGGGCCTGACCCCGCGCGAATGGGCGCGCCGCCACAGCCCGGACGACGCCCTGCTGTGCGAGTGCGAAATGGTGCCCCGCAGCACTGTGGACGACATTATGTCCGGCTGCCGGGAATACGCCTCGCGCCCGGCGCTGCGGGCCATTGGCCTGCGCAGCCGCGTGGGCAAGGGCGCCTGTCAGGGCGCGTTTTGCGGCATCCGTGTTGGGGCGCACCTGTACGACGCCGGGGAGTTTGATTCCCCCGAAGGGCTGGTGCGCATGCGCGAATTTTTCTCGGAGCGCTTCAAGGGCCAGCGGCCCGTCCTCTGGGGCGTACAGCTTGCGCAGGCGGAATTGGCCGAGGCTCTGCACTGCGGCCTGATGGGGCTGGATATGGTGCAGACCGGGGAGACTGACGGCACTGACGACAGCGGGGGAGGTGACGGCCATGACCACTGAGCATGTGCGCACGGACCTTGCGATAATCGGGTGCGGCCTTGCTGGCGTAGCCGCGGCGGTGAGCGCCTCGCGCCGCGGTATGGACGCCGTGCTTCTTGGCAGCACTGGCGGCATCGTTTTTACCAGCGGCTATTTGGATGTTTTTGGCCTTTTGCCCGGGACGCAGGATGTTTTTGACGACCCGTGGCAGGGCCTGCGGCGCATGGCTGCGGCCAATCCCGAGCACCCTTACGCGCGTATGGCGCCATCGGACGTTCGCGCGGCCATGGAGCAGTTTGTGGCGTTTCTTCGCGATGCCGGGTTGGACTACGTTCACGGCGGCGACCGGAATCTGTCCGCCCTGTCTCCGGCCGGAACCTTTAAGCCCACGTGGGCCATGCCCGCCACCATGGCCAAAGGGCCGGACATTCTCGCCTCGGATGCGGCCTGCGCCATTGTGGGCATTGAGGGGCTGAAGGGCTTTTCCGCCAAGCAGGTGGCCGCCAATTGTTGCGGCCCGGAGCGCGCCCTTCGCGCCGCTCAGGTGTCCTTTCCCGGGCTGGAGGGCTACGACGAAGTCTTTGCCGAGCACGTGGCCCGCGCGCTGGAGGTCCCCGCCAACCGTGAGGCCTTTGCCGAGGTGCTGCGCCCCCACTGCGAGGGCGTGCAGGCGCTCGGTCTGCCCGCCATATTGGGCATCCATGCACCGGGAGAGGTGCTGGCGGCCATGGAGGCGCTCCTTGGTGTGACGGTGTTTGAAATTCCGTCCATGCCGCCGTCTCTTGCGGGCATCCGCCTGCGCGAGGCCTTCGAGGAATCCATGCCCCGGTTGGGCGTGCGTCTGTTGGCGCGCAAGGATGCGCTGTCCGTGACGCAGGTGCCGGATGGGCTGGAGATTTTGGCCGGTGCGCGCACGCCGGAGGTGCGGGTGACGGCCACGGGCGCGGTGCTGGCGACGGGGCGCTTTCTTGGCGGCGGCCTGCGGGCGCTGCGCACTGGTGTGGAGGAAACGGTGCTGGGCGTGCCCGTCACGCAGCCGCCCACGCGGTCGGACTGGAACCGTTTGGAATATTTTGATCCCGGCGGCCATGACATCAACGCCGTGGGCGTGGAGGTGGACGGAGACATGCGCGTCATCGGCGCGGATGGCCGTCCTTATCACCCGCGAATGTATGCTGCCGGGTCCATCCTTGCGCATCAGGATTGGGTCCGGACGCGAAGTGGTGCTGGGTTGGCCGTGGCAACTGCCGATAGGGCGGTGGCCAGTTTCGCAGAACAGGTTGGATAAGCCGGTGCGGCGCGGCCGCACGATGCGCACGCCGGTAAGCAAGGAGAGTGTCGCTTTGGGCATACGAGTCGAGAACGTCACCATGACTTACGACGGTGTCGATGTCCTGAAGGACGTATCTGTCGATATCGAGGATGGTTCGTTCCTCACGTTGCTCGGTGGGTTGGGGGCTGGCAAGACGACGCTATTGCGCATCATGGCTGGCATCGACAAACCCACGCGGGGCCGTGTGTATTTCAACGGCAAGGACGTGACGCGTGAACCTGTGCAAAAGCTGCCGGTGGCTATGGTCTACCAGCAGTTCATCAACTACCCGTCCATGACGGTGTACGACAACATCGCCTCGCCCCTGTTGGCGGGGCGAGGGCCGAAACCCGGCAAGGACGAGCTGGACCGCAAGGTCCGCCAGTACGCCGAGCTTCTCGGCCTGACCGCCGTGCTCAGTCACCATCCGGAAGAAGTCAGCGGCGGCCAGCGCCAACGCACGGCCATCGCCCGCGCCCTTATCAAGGAGGCGACCTTCACCTTCTTGGATGAGCCGCTGGCGAACCTGGACTACAAACTGCGCGAGGAACTGCGCGGCGAGCTGAAAAACATCCTCTCCGACAAGGGCGGCGTCGTGGTCTACGCCACGCCGGAGCCGGTGGACGCCCTGTCCATGGCGACCCACGTCGGCTACATGCAGGACGGAGAAATCCTCCAGTACGGCGACCTTGAAAGCGTGTACCGCTATCCCGGGCTTGCCGATGTGGGGCGCTATTTCAGTTATCCCACCATGAACATTCTGCCCGGCCAGTGCGTGAAGGAGGAGGGGCGGACCTTTATCCACCTTGCCGACGAGCTTGCCGTGGAGGTCAGCCACTTTGGCGACAAGCTCACGCGCGGGGAGTACCTCGTGGGCATCCGCGCCTACAACCTCTACACCAAAAAGGTGCGCGACGACCTTGTGCATCTGGAGGCGGAGGTCGCCCTGTCCGAAACGCTGGGGTCGGATACGGAACTGCACTGCACGTTCCACGACAAGCCCATGGTTGTTCTGGAGCAGGAGGTGGCGCGTTATCACCTTGGCGAGCAGGTGGATTTGTATCTCGATCCGAACCGGCTGTTCCTGTTTGATACCGACACCAGAGAGCTGGTGGTGAAGACGTTCGTCGAATAGGCGAGGGGGGTGCAGATGGCTACGGTTGAACTTGTTAATGTCTCCCATTCCTACAATCCGCCCGGAACGCCCGACAGCGAGCGCACATGGGCGGTGAAGGACTTGTCCATCGTCTGGGAGGACGGCAGCGCCAACGCGCTTCTTGGCCCTTCCGGCTGCGGCAAGACCACACTCCTGAATATCATCTCGGGCCTGTTGCCGACGCCAACGCGCGGCAAGGTGCTCATCGACGGGCGCGACGTCACGGGTATGAAGCCCCGCGAACGGGGCATCGCGCAGGTGTTCCAGTTCCCGGTGGTTTACGACTCCATGAATGTCTACGACAACCTTGCTTTTCCCCTGCGCAACGAAGGCCGCCCCAAGGCCGAGGTGGACGCCAAGGTGCACGAGGTGGCGGGCATACTGGGGCTGGAAAAGATGCTCCGGACCCACGCCACGCGCCTCAATCCCGCCGACAAGCAGAAAATCTCCCTTGGCCGCGGCATTGTGCGCGAGAGTACGGCGGCGGTCCTGTTGGATGAACCGCTCACCGTCATTGACCCCAAGCTCAAATGGGGCCTCAGACGCCAGCTGCGCGAAGTGCAGCGCGCCCTTGGCAAGACCATGATTTACGTCACCCACGACCAGCACGAGGCCCTGACCTTTGCCGACGACGTCACTGTGGTCCGGGGCGGCGTGCTGGTGCAGAAGGGCAGCCCCAAGGACCTGCACGACGATCCGTCCTCGCCGTTTATCGGCTACTTCATCGGCTCGCCGGGTATGAATGTGTTGTCATGCACGCTGGATGATTCCGGCCTCAATTGCGGCCCGTTCAGCATCCCCGTGGACGCCCCCATTCGCGAACACGCGGCGTCCGCTGTCGGCGAACTGGAACTTGGCATCCGTCCGGAGTTCGTCCAGCCGCGCCATGCGCCGGATGATGAGAGCGTCGCCTTTACCGTCTCCGTCATTGAAGACACGGGGGCTTACCGCATCCTGACCCTGCGTCAGGGCGACATGCGCATCAAGGCCCGCGCGGCCAATGACTTTGCGGTGCAGGAGGGTGACGAGATTGGCGTGCACTTTCCGCAGAGCGGCATCAAGCTCTTTGCGGGCGGCAAGCGCCTTGCCGCGCCGGACTGACGGCCCGGACGGGCGCAAGCGCGCTGTGCCCCGGATTGACGGCGCTGTCAGAGGTTCACGCTCCGAGTCCTTCGTCCCCCTAGAGAGGCGTTTATGAAAAACAGAGCCTGGCTCTTCCTCATACCGGCACTGGTCCTTATGTCCATCAGTGCGTTCATCCCGCTGATGACGGTCATCAACTATTCCCTGCACTACATCTTTTCCGGCTCCGCGCCGACGTTTGTCGGCTTTGAAAACTATGTCGAGGTGCTGAACGACCACGCCTTTTGGGGCGCGTTTCTCCGGCAGATGGGCTTTAGCCTGATGGTGCTCCTTGTGGAGATTCCCCTCGGCATCCTCATCGCCATGGCTGTACCGCGCAAGGGCATCGGCCTTGCCGTGAGCCTTGTGCTCCTCGGCATTCCGCTACTCATCCCCTACAACGTGGTGGGCATTATCTGGCGGCTGTTTACGCAGGCGTCCATCGGCGTGGTGCCCAGCTTGTTCGGCCTGTTTGGCGCATCCTACAACGTGGCGCTGGACCCCGTGGACGCGCCGGTGACCATCTTCGTCCTGGATGTGTGGCACTGGACGCCGCTGGTGGCGCTGCTGGCCTTTGCGGGATTGCAGGCCATCCCCGATGCCTACTATCAGGCCGCCGAGATTGACGGCGCGTCCGGCTGGAGCACCTTCCGCTACGTGACCCTGCCCAAGCTCAAGCCCGTGCTCATCCTAGCTGTACTGCTTCGGTTTATGGACTCGTTTAAAATCTACGCGGAGCCGCTGCTGCTGACAGGCGGTGGGCCGGGCAGTTCCACAACGTTCTTCAGCCTGCACGTGGCGCGCAAGGCGCAATCGTATGAGCTGGGCTACGCCGGGGCCGTGTCCATTATCTATCTGTTCATCGTCATTCTGTTCAGCTTCCTCTTCTTCCAGGCCATGACCAATACCGGCAAAGGAGAGCAGTCATGAAAATGAAAAAGCGCACCATTTTGCTCGTCCTCTACTTCATTGTGCTGTTCATCCCTATTTATTGGATGATTATCACCTCACTCAAGACCGACAATGAGATTTTGAAGGAGCTCACCTTCTATCCCCACGAGCTGACCTTCAAGAACTACGTGGAGATATTCACCAACCCCTTCTGGCGGGCCAGCTTCCAGAACTCCCTGACCTATGTTGGCCTCAACGTCATCATCACGCTGTTGGCGGCGGTACCCGGCGCGTACGCCTTTTCGCGCTGGACCTTCCGCGGCAGCCATCATTTGTTCTTCTGGCTGCTGACCAACCGCATGGCGCCTGCCGCCGTCTTCATGGTGCCCTTTACGGAGCTGTATTACATCCTGCATCTGTACGACACCTGCTGGGCCGTGGCCCTTGCGCACTGCCTGTTCAACATTCCCCTCGCCATCTGGATTCTGGAAGGCTTCATGTCCGGCATCCCGCGCGAGATTGACGAAACGGCCTTTGTGGACGGCTACACCTTTCCGCAGTTCTTCCGGAAAATCTTCTTTCCGCTCATTGGTCCCGGCATTGGTGTGACGGCGTTCTTTAGCTTCACCTTCTCGTGGGTGGAACTCATCCTCGCCAAGGCGCTCACCGTGACCAACGCCAAGCCTGCGGTGGTGCAGCTAACTGTTGGCATTGGCGCAGAGGGCGTGAAGTGGGGCCTGTTGGCCGCTGCGGGCTTCTTGACCATCATCCCCGGCGCCATCGTGGTCTACTTTGTCCGTAACTACATGGCCAAGGGCTTCGCCCTCGGGAGGGTCTAGCGCATGTGGAATTGGATAGTTGATCAGACGGCATGGATGTACTGGACGGTGCCAAGCGGCATTGCCATCGGCACGCTGTTTCTGGCCATTGGCGGCATGGCGGCGTGGGACGCCGCGAGCCCCAGCATTCCGCGCCGGGGCTTTTACCCCATGAAGACGCGGCGGGGTGACAGATTCTTCATTGGCATCATGTCCGCCATTCTCATCTTCCTTATCTGGCTCGGTGTGGTGGGCGACACAATGTTGCTCGTCCCCACGGCCATTGCCCTCGGTTGGGGGCTTGTGCAGGGGCGCTGGGGCTGACGCCCGGCCGCCTTCAAAGAGTTCAAGCGGCCTGTGTGCCGCGGTGAAGTGATGTACCAGCACGGATTTCTGCAAGGAGGTTCTGTCGACACGATTGGCAGCGGATTTGGTGGAGAGCAAATACTCAATCACGACTTCAAAAGGAGACTGGGACATGCTGAAACGGTCTATAAGTCTGTTTGCCGCACTCTCGTTGTGCCTGACCTTGGTCGTTCCGGCGGCGGCCGCGTCCAAGGACGCCGTCATTGAAAAATGGATCGAGGTCTTCCAACCCTGCGCCGTGGACAAGGAGCAGCAAAAGAAGGAACTGGAATGGTTCGTCGAGGCCTCCAAGCCTCTGCGCGGGATGGAAATCAAATCCGTGGCCGAAGGCATCGCCACCCACAAGTGGGAATCCGAAGTGCTGGCCAAGGCCTTCTATGAACTCACGGGCATCAAGGTCACTCACGACATCATCGGCGAAGGCGAGGTCGTGGACCGCGTCCAGCGTCAGATTCAGACCAACCGCCCCATCTATCACATCTACGTCAACGACGCGGACCTCATCGGCACGCATCTGCGCGCCGACAGCGCCCTGAACTTCACCGAGTACATGAACGGCGAAGGCAAAGGCGTCACCGACCCCTATCTGGACATGGCCGACCTCCTGAACCCCGAATTCGGGCAGGACTACGACGGCAACCAGCTCCAGATTCCGGACCAGCAGTTCGCCAACCTCTACTGGTTCCGCTACGACTGGTTCACCAACCCCGAATTCATGAAGGAATTCAAGGCAAAGTACGGCTATGAACTCGGCGTGCCCGTGAACTGGCAGGCCTATGAGGACATCGCGGAATTCTTCACCGGCAAGACCATCAACGGCCAGAAGGTGTACGGCCACATGGACTACGGCAAGAAGTCCCCGTCCCTCGGCTGGCGCTTCACCGACGCGTGGCTGTCCATCGCCGGTACCGGCGACAAGGGCCTGCCCAACGGCTACCCCGTGGACGAATGGGGCATCCGCTGCGAAAACAAGATCCCCGTTGGCGCTTCCGTTGAGCGTGGCGGCGCTGCCAACAGCCCCGCCGCTGTGTACGCCACCACCAAGTACGTGGAATGGCTCAAGAAGTACGCCCCGCCCTACGCCGCGTCCATGACGTGGTCCGAGGCCGGTCCCACCCCCGCGCGCGGCAACGTGGCCCAGCGCGTGTTCCAGTACATCACCTGGCTGGCCGACCCCGCGTTTAACGACCCCTCCAGCCCCGTCACCGACGACAACGGCAAGCCCCTGTGGCGTGTGGCCCCCACACCCCACGGCAAGTACTGGGATGAAGGCATGAAGGTTGGCTATCAGGACGCCGGTTCCTGGACCATCCTCAAGAACTCCGTTAAAGGCGACGAGCGCAAAGCCGCATGGCTGTGGGCGCAGTTCTGCATCTCCAAGACCGTGAGCCTGAAGAAGTTCGTGGTTGGCCGCACCCCGGTGCGCAAGTCCACCGTCTTCTCCGACTATCTGGCCAAGGAAGAGGAAAAGGGCACCTACGGCGGCATCGTGACGTTCTACAAGTCTCCTGTGGAGAATATGTGGACCGACTCCGGCCCCAACGTGCCGCATTACCCCGTTCTGGCCGAGCAGTGGTGGAAGCACGTGGCCCTCGCCGTTACCGGTGAGTCTACGCCGCAGGAAGCCATGGACCAGCTCGCCTACAAGATGGACGAACTCATGGGTAAGCTGCGTCTGCCCAAGTATTCGCCCAAGCTGAACCCCAAGAAGGACCGCGAGTACTGGCTGAGCCAGCCCGGTTCGCCCAAGCCCGAGCGCCCCGACGAAAAGGGCGAGACCATGCCCTACGACGAAATGCTCAAGGCCTGGCGTTCCCAGTAGTACACAACTCCAGACGGCGGGCCGGTTATCCGGCCCGCCCCTTTCCATCGGGAGCCGTCCGTCCCCGCGTGCCGCGCGCCTGTGGCGACCGACGCCCTCCGATGGGCCGGGAAACGACAACCGAGGAGAGAACGCATGGCACAATATATCGGTGCGGTTGACCAAGGCACCACCAGTACCCGATTCATCATCTTCGACAAGAGTGGCCGCATCGTCGGCATGGACCAGAAAGAGCACACCCAGATTTACCCGCAGCCCGGGTGGGTTGAGCATAACCCTATGGAAATCTGGCAGAACACGCAGGAAGTCATCCGCGGCGCGCTGGTCAAGTCCGGCATCAAAGGCTCCGAGCTCGCCGCCATAGGCATCACCAACCAGCGCGAGACCACCGTCGTGTGGGACCGGAACACCGGCCAGCCCTATTACAACGCCATCGTCTGGCAGTGCACAAGGACCCACAGCATCTGCAAGGACCTCATGGCCGATGGCGGGCAGGACCGCTTCCGCGAGGTCACAGGTCTGCCCATCGCCACCTACTTTTCCGGCCCCAAGATCAAATGGATTCTGGATGAGGTTCCCGAGGCCCGCGCCGCCGCAGAGCGGGGCGACGCCTGCTTTGGCACCATGGAGACGTGGGTCATCTGGTGGCTTACCGGCGGTCCGCAGGGCGGGGCGCACGTCACCGACGTCACCAACGCCAGCCGCACCATGATGATGGACCTGCGCACCCTCACGTGGGACGACGATATTCTCAAGGTGCTTGGCGTGCCGCGTCAGGCGCTGCCGCGTATTGTTCCTTCCTCCGACGAAGGCACATGGGGCACCACTGACGAGCACGGCCCGCTTTCCGCACGCGTTCCCGTCTGCGGCGCCCTCGGCGACCAGCAAGCCGCCCTTGTGGGGCAAGCCTGTTTCGAGCCGGGGCAGGCCAAGAATACCTACGGCACCGGCTGCTTCCTCCTTCTGCATACCGGGCACGAACCTGTCGTCTCGCGCCACGGGCTCATCACCACCCTTGCCTATCAGTTCAGCGGGCGCGAGCCGTCCTATTGTTTGGAAGGCTCCATCGCCATCGCCGGGGCCCTTGTGCAGTGGCTGCGCGACAACCTTGAGATGTTCAAGGATGCCGCAGAGGTCGAAGAACTCGCCGCCAAGGTCGAGGACACCGGCGGCGTCTACGTCGTTCCCGCCTTTTCCGGCCTTTTCGCGCCGTACTGGCGGCCCGACGCGCGCGGCGTTATCGCGGGCCTTACCCGCTACGCCAACAAGCACCACATCGCCCGCGCTGTGCTTGAAGCCACAGCCTATCAGACCCGCGACATTGTCGAGGCCATGAACAAGGACTCCGGCGTGCCCCTCACGGCCCTCAAGGTGGACGGCGGCATGGTGCGCAACAATTTGCTTATGCAGTTCCAGTCCGACATTCTCAGCGTGCCCGTCATTCGCCCCCGCGTCACCGAGACCACCTGCCTCGGCGCCGCCTACGCCGCAGGCATCGCCTCCGGCTTCTGGGTCGACCGCAGCGAACTCATCGCCAACTGGGAAGAAGACTACAAGTGGACGCCCAAAATGGACGACGACCGCCGCAAGGAAGGCTACGCAGGCTGGAAAAAGGCCGTGGAGCGGACCTACAACTGGGTGGAATAGGCCCTAGACACGCGCGCAGGCGGGGCACGCGGGCGGTCACCGCCGCGGCCCGCGTATGGCACTCTCGCTCGCGACTAAAACGGCCCGGCTGGGAACAGCCGGGCCGCTTTTTGTGGGC
>NZ_JBUDSW010000059.1:0-15762 GCF_054921475.1 Desulfobaculum sp.
TCGTTGGCGCGAAAAGGTGTTTATGGTTTCCGGCCTTCACCGTCAAGCACTTTTTGGAAAAAAATCCCGGCCAGTCGGCATTCATTTGAGCGGCGGCGCTTGTCAGGGGCTTTGGTGGTGCGGTATTGCACCCCCCGCGCAGGCTCGGCAGAGCAGGCGTGAAGGAGGACTCCCATGACACACCAAACCCTACCGCAGCTTGAGGCGTCTGCCAAGACGCTGGATGAAAAGGTTGCCTCGGCCATCAGCTTTATGACCCAGCTGGCCGAAACGTTTGACCCCACGCGCATTGCCGTGGCGTGGACGGCGGGCAAGGATTCCACCGTGGCCCTCGCCCTGTGGCGCGAGTGCCTTGGCGCGGTGGCCCCAGCCGTCACCCCCCGTGCATTATCTATAGATACTGGATGCAAGTTCCCCGAAGTGGTGGCCCTGCGCGATGACGTCGCCGCCGCGTGGGGGCTGGACCTCACCGTGGCGCGCCCGGACGTGGACCTTGCCGCCTACCCGCTGGCGCAGGACAAAGTGGCCTGCTGCCGCGACCTCAAGGTCGCCCCCCTAGGCCGCGCCATTTGCGAGCAGGGCGTGGACCTTGTGCTGTCCGGCGTGCGCGCGGACGAGCATCCTTCCCGCGCCCAGCGCCCTAGCTGTGAGGCGCGCCATGACCCGGACCACGTGCTGGCGCACCCCGTTTTGCATTTTACGGAGATGGACGTGTGGGCGTATATCATGGACCGGGGATTGCCGTATTGCACCCTGTATGCGGACGGCTACCGCTCTCTTGGTTGCGTGCCCTGCACGGCCCGGGCTGACGCCGCCGCCCCGGAGCGCGCGGGACGTGATGCGGAAAAGGAAAGGAATCTGGAAGTGTTGCACAGTCTGGGATATTTCTAGCTGTGGCGCTGTTTTTCCATTGCGGCCAAGGCTTCGCTGGTCTGCGGGCGCTCTTGGCTTGTGGATGGAAATCGTATAACAAGTGTACGCTTCCAAGGAGGCGCTGAAGCATGGAAAACACAATCCTGTCCGCGCGGCGTTCGTCGCGCGTTATCCGTGTGGGCAATGTGCCCATCGGCGGGGGGCACCCCGTTGTGGTGCAGAGCATGACCAACACGGACACACGCGATATTGACGCCACTGCCAGACAGATTGACGAACTGGCCGCCGCAGGGTGCGAGATTGTCCGGCTTGCCGTGCTGGATGATGACGCCGCCCGCGCGCTGGTGGAGATTAAAAAACGCGCCGTAGTGCCGCTGGTGGCCGATATTCATTTTGACCACAGGCTGGCGCTGGCCGTCGTGGATGCCGGGGTGGACGCCCTGCGCATCAACCCCGGAAACATTGGGGATGAACAGGCGGTGGACAGCGTGGTCCGCGCGGCCAAGGCCGCCGGAGTGCCCATCCGCATCGGCGTGAATTCCGGCTCCGTGGAAAAGCCCCTGCTGCGCAAGTATGGCGGCCCCACGCCGGAGGCTATGGTCGAAAGCGCCCTTGGTCATGTTCGCCTGCTGGAAGAGCGCGACTTTTTCGATACGAAGATTTCCCTGAAGTCCTCGTCGGTCCTGAACACCATCGCGGCCTATCGCCTATTGGCGCAGCGCTGCGACTATCCGCTGCACATTGGCGTAACCGAAGCCGGAACACTGACCCGCGCCACGGTGAAGTCGTCCGTTGGCCTTGGCATTTTGCTGGCCGAAGGCATTGGCGACACCATGCGCGTTTCCGTCACGGGCGACCCCGTGGATGAAATGGGCGTGGCGTGGGAGATTCTGCGCTCCCTCGGGCTGCGGGCGCGCGGGCCGGAGATCGTCTCCTGCCCCACGTGCGGGCGTACGGAAATTGACCTCGTCGGCCTTGCCGGTGAGGTGGAGCGCCACCTGCGCGCCGTGACCGAGGTGTTCACCGTGGCCGTCATGGGATGCGTGGTCAATGGACCCGGCGAGGCCCGGGAGGCGGACATCGGCATTGCCGGTGGCCGCGGTCTCGGCATCATCTTCCGCAAGGGTAAGGTCATCCGCAAGGTGAAGGGCGATGAACATCTCGTCCCGGCCTTCCTTGAGGAATTGGACACATTTCTTTTAGAACGACGAAACGAGGAAAACTGAATGCGCCTGAGCAGAATGTACGTCCCTACGCTGAAGGACGCCCCGGCGGACGCCGAGGTCATAAGCCATAAACTGTTGGTCCGTGCGGGCATGATCCGCAAGCTGACCTCCGGCATCTATACCTTCCTCCCCCTTGGTCTCAAGAGCCTGAACAAGGTCAAGACCATCGTGCGCGAGGAGATGGAACGCGCCGGCGCGCAGGAAATTTTCATGCCCACGGTCCAGCCCGGCGACCTGTGGAAGGAATCCGGCCGCTGGGAGTTCTACGGCAAGGAACTGCTGCGTTTTCAGGACCGTCATGGCAGGGATTACTGCCTTGGGCCCACGCATGAGGAGGTCGTCACCGACCTGCTGCGCGGCGAAGTGCGCTCCTACCGTCAGCTGCCGCTGAACGTGTTCCAGATTCAGACCAAGTTCCGCGATGAAATCCGTCCCCGCTTCGGCCTGATGCGTGGCCGCGAATTCATGATGAAGGACGGCTACTCCTTCGACGCCAACGACGCCGGCGCGGATGAAAGCTACAAGGCCATGTTCGAGGCCTACAAGCGCATCTTTGCCCGCATGGGCCTGCGCTTTAGCCCGGTTGAGGCCGACTCCGGCGCCATTGGCGGCAGCTTCTCCCACGAATTTATGGTCTTTGCCGATACCGGCGAGGACACCATTGCCGTGTGCCATGGCTGTGGCTACGCCGCCAACCTCGAAAAGGCCGAAGTCTGCGCCGCGTGCGAGCCGTGCGGCGAGACCTGCGACGCCATCGAGGACGTGGAAACCCCGAATCAGCACACCGTTGAGGAAGTGGCGGCCTACCTTGGCGTCACCCCGGACCGCATCATCAAGACGCTGCTCTATGATGTGGGCGGCGAAGCTGTGGCCGTGCTGGTGCGCGGCGACCGCGAGCTCAACGAAGTGAAGCTCAAAAACGCCCTCGGCTCGCAGGAAGACCCCGCCATGGCCAGCCCCGAGCAGGTGCGTGAGTGGTCTGGCGCTCCCGTAGGATTTGCCGGGCCTGTGGGCATCAAGGTGTCCCGCATTCTTGCCGACAATGAGCTGCAGGGCGGCACGGACTACGTTGCCGGTGCCAACAAGGGCGATACGCACATCAGGCATCTGGACCTTTCCCGCGATGTGAAGGTGGACGCTTTCGCCGACCTGCGCGTTATCACAGAGTCCGACCCCTGCCCCCGTTGCGGCGGCGCTCTGGAGCTGACCAAGGGCATTGAAGTGGGCCACGTGTTCAAGCTGGGCACCAAGTATTCCGAATCCCTCGGCGCAACCTTCCTTGACGAGAACGGCAAGGAAAAGACCATGATCATGGGCTGTTACGGCATCGGCGTCTCCCGCGTGGTGGCCGCGTGCATTGAGCAGAACCATGACAAAGACGGCATCGCCTTCCCGCCGCCCATCGCGCCCTACGAGGCCACCGTGGTCTGTCTGGACCCCCGCAAGGAGGACATTCTGGGCAAGGCTGAGGAAATCTACGAGATGCTGAGGAGCTGGGGCATGGACGTCCTGCTGGACGACCGCGACGAACGCCCGGGCGTGAAGTTCAAGGACGCCGACCTCATGGGCATGCCCATGCAGATTGTGGTTGGCGGCAAGGGCCTCAAGAAGGGCATCGTGGAAGTGAAGGACCGCCGCGCCGGCGAAAAGTCCGAACTGCCCGTGGCCGACCTTGAGCGCGAGCTTGGCCTGTGGCGCAAGAAAGTCTGGGCTGGCTGGAACCTTGCGGATTCCGCCGACGGCCCGGAAGGGAATCGATAAATCATGACCTTGGCCGGACTCCTTGCGTTGGCGGCGACCTTTCTTGTCATGGCGGCTGTCCCCGGCCCTGCCATTGTGGCGGTGGTGTCGCGTGGGGTGACGCAGGGCGCAAAGCCTGCCCTCGTCTTTGGTCTCGGGCTGGTGCTCGGTGACCTTGCCTACCTGACGGCCGCCATGTGCGGCATGGGCGTTGTGGCGCGGGAGTTCGGCTGGGTGTTCACCTGCATCCGGTATGCGGGTGCGGCGTATTTGATGTGGCTTGGGCTGCGCAGTCTGTTGCGGCCCAGCCGCGTCCCCGCCCGGGCGCTGACGCCCGCTGGCGGCGCGCGGACCCTTGCGGCTGGGTTGGCGCTGAATCTGGGCAATCCGAAGATTATTGTGTTCTACTGCGGCATTCTGCCCGCGTTTGTGGATCTTGCGGTGCTGACGCCCCTTGAGGGCGTGGTGGTTGCCGCCGTGGCCATGAGCGTGGTGTACGCCGTTATCACGGCCTATGCCCTGCTGGGGACGGCTGGCGGCGCGCGGTTTGGCAGTGGCGCAGCCATGCGCCGCATGCAGCGCGGGGCCGGAGCCGTCATGCTTGGCGCTGGCGTTGCCGTGGCGGTCGAGTAGGGCGCTATGCCGCATATTTTCGACGTTACCGAACTCACCGCCGCCGTAAAGGACGTGCTGGAGAGCCAGTTCCCCTTTGTGTGGGTGCGTGGACAAATCGGCAACATCACCCGGCCCCGGAGCGGGCATATCTATTTTACCCTGCGTGACGAGGGCGCACAGCTCTCGGTGGTGTGGTTCAAGGGCAACCAGCGCTTCATTGAGCGCGGCGGCGTGGACCCCGTCACCGGCGAGGTGCACGAGGACGGCTACCGCCCCACGCTGGAAGAGGGGCAGGAAGTCGTCTGCGCCGGGCGCATCAATGTCTATGCCCCGCGCGGGCAGTATCAACTGATAGCCGAGCTGGTGCAGGAACAGGGCGTTGGCCGCCTGCACATGGAATTTGAAGCCCTCAAGGCCAAGCTGGCCGAGTTGGGCTACTTTGACAGCTCGCGCAAGATGGCCTTGCCGCCGCATCCCTCGCGGGTTGCGGTTGTCACCGCGCCAACGGGCGCGGCGGTGCGCGATTTTTTGCGCATTGCCGATGACCGTGGCTGGGGCGCGCAGATTCGCGTGTATCCTTCGCTGGTGCAGGGCGACCGCGCTCCGGCGCAGGTTGCGGAGGCCATAAACCGCGCCGACGCCGACGGCTGGGCCGATGTGGTGGTGCTCATCCGTGGCGGTGGCTCGCTGGAGGACCTGTGGGCCTTCAATACCGAGCCGGTGGCCGATGCCATCTACAACTGCCGCGTGCCGGTGCTCTCCGGCATTGGACATGAGGTGGATACCACCATCTCCGACTTTGTGGCCGACGTCCGCGCCGCCACGCCCACCCACGCCGCGCAGATGCTGTGGCCCGAACGCGAGGCCCTGATGCAGGACGTGGACATGCTGGAGCAGTCCCTGCTGCGGGCCATGGACGGCCTCCTTGAGGACAAGGGCGCGTCCCTTGCCGCCATGGAGCGCGCCGTGTCGTGGCTGTCCCCGGCGCGCCGGGTGGAGCACTGGCTGGAGCGCTTCCAGAGCGGAGCGCGCTCCCTTGACCGCGCCATGCAGGGGTACTTGGCGCGGCGGGAGGCGGCGGTGCAGGCCGCGGCGGACGCCTTGCCCCGCGCCTATGGTCCCCGCGTGCTGGATGAGCGCCAGCGGAGTGTGGACGCGCTGTGCGCGCGGATGGAGCTTGCCGCCGGGGCGCTGGTGCGCGGCGCGGAGCAGCGCTTTGCACTGGCATCGTCGCGCCTTGACGGGGCGGACCCGGAAAAGCCCTTGGAGCGCGGGTACGGGGTGGTGACCCTTGAGCGCACCGGAACATTTCTTCGTTCAGTTGATGAGGTCTCGGATGGAGACAGGCTGAGCATCCGCGTCCGCAATGGTCGTGTTGCTGCCGATGTGACAGGAAAGCACAAGGACAAAAAGGACGAGACATGAACAGACGGCATTTCCTCGCGCTGACTCCCGGCATTGCCGCGTGGTGCCTTGCGCCCACGGCGGCCATGGCCGCGCAGGAGCCAAGGCTGCAGGTCACAACGGACGCTGTGCACGTTGGTGAGGCGTTCTTTGTACGCATTTTTTCGCCGGTCCCGGTCTGGGAGGTTCGCCTCTCGTGGATGGGAGAGACGCTGACGCCCGCCCTTCGTGGCGAGAGCGGCGGCTACGGCACATGGGTGGCGCTGGCCGCCGGACTGGACGTGAAACCCGGCAGTGAGGTACTGGAAGCCGAGTTTCAATTGCAAAATGGCACAAAGCAGGTGAGCCGCGGCGTCATCGTGCATGACCGGAGCTATCCGGAACAGCACCTGAAGGTGGCGCGCAAAATGGTGCACCTGAGCAAGGAGGCGCTGGAGCGGCACTACCGCGAAAAGGCGCTGACCAAAAAGGTGCTGGATTCGCGCTCGGCGGAGCGCTTTTGGCAGCCGCCCTTTGTGCGTCCCGTCAAGGGCAGCATGTCCAGCGCCTTTGGCCTGCGGCGGTTCTTTAACGGCGAACCGCGGCGGCCCCACAGCGGGGTGGACCTGCGCGGCCGTACGGGAACGCCCATCCACAGCTTTGCCGCCGGAGAGGTCGCCCTGACCGGCAACCATTATTTTTCCGGCAACGTGGTCTACGTGGACCACGGGCAGGGGATGGTCACCGTCTACTGCCATATGTCGCACATTGATGTGGAGGAGGGGCAGTTTGTCTCCGCCGGGCAGGTGCTCGGCAAGGTGGGCGCCACCGGGCGCGTCACCGGCCCGCATCTGCACTTTGGCCTGTCCGTGATGGGCCATATGGTGGACCCCATGCCCCTGTTTGCGGGCACGGGCGTTCCGGACATGTAGGGGGACCCATGGCCAAAAAGAAAGACGATTTTGAATCGCAGCTCGCGAAGCTGCAAAAAATAGTGCAGGACCTCGAAAATGGGGAACTGCCGCTGGAAAAGGGCGTCGCCCTGTTTAGGGAAGGCGTGGAACTGGCCAAATCGTGCCGCAAGCGGCTTGAAGAGGCCAAAAACGAAGTCAGTCTGCTCACCGAAGAGGGACTGAAGGATTTTCATCCGGAAGAAGGCGATGACGCAGCAAAAGAAAGTTGACGCACAGAAGACCTTGGCCAACTACGCCAAGGCCGTGGACGAATATCTGAACAAGTGCCTGAAGGACCGTGGAATCGACGAGCGCCTTCTGGAATCCATGGAATACAGCCTGATGGCTGGCGGCAAGCGCCTGCGCCCGGCCCTGTGCCTTGCGTGGGGCGCGCATTTTGGTCTGGACTTTGATGCCAGCATGCCCTTTGCCAGCGCCATTGAGCTCATCCACACCTATTCCCTTATCCACGACGACCTGCCCGCCATGGACGACGACGACCTGCGCCGGGGCAAGCCCTCGAACCACAAGCAGTTTGACGAAGCCACGGCTATACTCGCGGGCGACGCACTGCTGACCGAGGCCTTCAACATGATGCTGAACACGCAGGGCGTGCCCGCCGAGCGTGTGCTTCAGGCCGCAGCCGTGGTGTCCTACGGCGCTGGACCCAACGGTATGGTTGGCGGCCAAATGCTGGATATGTCCCTCACCGGCAAGATTGACGTGGCCCTTGAGGAGTTGCAGCGCATGCACTCGCTCAAGACCGGCGCGCTCATCACCGCGGCGTGCCTCTCCGGCGCCATCCTTGGCGGCGCGGACGAAGAAGGGCTGGGCAAGGCCATTGAATACGGCAAGAACCTCGGCATGGCCTTCCAGATTACGGACGACCTGCTGGACGTTCTGGGGACCGAGGAAGAGATTGGCAAGCCCGTGGGCAGCGACGAAGGGCAGGGCAAGAACACCTACCCCCGTCTCGTTGGCGTGACCGAAAGTAAGGGCCTTGCCATTCAGGCCGCGGCCAGCGCCTGCTTGCCCATTAAGAATGAGCCCGGTGTTCAGGCCGATTTCATGCGTTCGCTCGCGGAGTACATCGTTCTTCGCGCCAGCTGATCGCCTTGCCCGGGAAGCCCGGGTTTTCTGCAACTGTAATGGATAAGGATTCGGCATGGACGCCACTCAGCTCAGCGACAATTCCATCCTTTCCCGCATAGAGAAGCCGACGGACGTACAGCGTCTGTCCTCGCGGGAATTGCACCTGCTGGCGGATGAAATCCGGCAGGAAATTATAGAAACGGTGTCCACAACGGGCGGGCACCTTGCTCCGTCCCTTGGCGTGGTGGAGTTGACCCTTGCCATGCTGCGCACCTTCAATCCCCGTGACGACAAGTTCATCTGGGATGTGGGGCATCAGGCCTATGTGTACAAGATGCTTACCGGACGGCGCGACAGGTTCAATACCCTGCGCACCTATGGCGGCATCAGCGGCTTTCCCAAGATGTCGGAGAGCGAGTACGACCACTTTGGCGTGGGGCACTCGTCTACCTCCATCTCCGCCGCCCTTGGCATGGCCTGCGCGCGCGACCTCAAGGGCAAGGACAACCGCGTTGTCGCCGTCATTGGCGATGGCTCCATGACCGCCGGGCTGGCCTATGAGGGCCTCAATCAGGCGGGCGGCATCCACAGCGACATGATCGTGGTCCTCAACGACAACGAGATGTCCATCTCCAAGAATGTGGGTGCGCTGTCGTCCTTTTTGTCGCGCAACCTCACCAAGAGCTGGGTGGTGCGCTTTAAGAAGGACGTGGAGAACATCCTCAAGTCCGTGCCGAAGATTGGCGAGGACCTCGCCACCTACGCCCGCAAGTCCGAAGAGGCGTTCAAGCACTTCTTTACGCCGGGCATGCTGTTTGAGGCGTTCCGCTTCAACTACCTTGGCCCCTTTGACGGCCACAACATCGACGGCATGACCCGCGTGTTCGAGCAGGTGAAGAAGCTCAAGGGCCCGCTGCTTGTCCATGTGATGACCACCAAGGGCAAAGGCTATGAGCCTGCGGAAAACAACCCCACCTACTTCCACGGTGTGGGCTGTTTTGAGCCGGAAACCGGCCTTGCCAAGAAGTTTGGCGCGTGTTCGCTGCCGTCCTACACCAGCGTGTTTGGCGACACCCTGTGCCACTGCGCGCAGGAGGACGAGCGCGTGCTTGCCATTACCGCCGCCATGCCCGAGGGCACGGGGCTGGACCGCTTCCGCGAGCGCTTCCCCGAGCGCTTTGTGGATGTGGGCATCTGTGAACAGCACGCCGTGACCTTTGCCGCAGGGCTGGCCGCCGAGGGCTTTAAGCCCGTGGTGGCTATCTACTCCACCTTTATGCAGCGCTCCTATGATCAGATTGTGCACGACGTGTGCTTGCAGAATCTGCCCGTGGTGCTGTGTCTGGACCGTGGCGGACTGGTTGGCGAGGATGGCCCCACCCACCACGGTGCATTCGACCTCAGCTACCTGCGCCATGTGCCGAACCTTGTGTTCATGGCCCCCTCGGACGAGGCCGAACTCCAGCGCATGTTGGTGACCGCCATCCAGCACGACGGTCCGGTGGCCCTGCGCTACCCGCGCGGTGTTGGCATTGGCGCGCCCACGGTGGAGGACCCCGAGCCGCTGCCCATTGCCGAAGGCAAGCTTATGCGTGATGGCGAGGACGCTGTTGTGGTTGCCATTGGCAGCCGCGTGAACCCGTCCATCATCGCCGCCGAGGAAATTGAGAGCGCCACGGGCCGCAAGGTTGCGGTGTTCAATGGCCGCTTCATCCGCCCCATGGCCGAGGACCAGCTTGTGGACCTCGCCCGCCGCTTCAAGCATATGCTGATAGTTGAGGAGAATGTCCTCAAGGGCGGCTTTGGCTCCGGCGTGCTGGAAGTGCTGGCCGACCACGACGCCCTAGGCTCCGTGCGCGTGCAGCGCATTGGCCTGCCAGACGGCTTTGTGGAGCACGGCACGCAGAAGCAGCTGCGCGCCAAGTGTGGCATCGACAAGGACGGCATCCGCCGCACTCTGGAGGAGATGCTGGGCCTGTAATCTGCTACGCCGCGGTGGCCGCGATGCGGCAGTCGGCGGCGCGTCTTGCAGGTGTTTTCCTTGACGCCGTCCTCTTGCGCCGCGTTGTGGATGCATTCGCGGCGTGTGGCGCGGCATGGTTGCACAGCGCCTTTTCCGCTTCAGCGTTGAGACTGAATTCTTCCGCCCCGTGGCCCAGCGCCGCGGGGCATTTTTTTGCCGTGGCGTTTGGGGAGCGTCTTTGACACCTCGTTGCCGCGCTGTCATAAGTGGACAGTGAGACTTGAACCGACAGGGCACCACGTAGTCAGTGACCGACAAGGAGGCCACCAATGAGTTCACTCTTGTACATCAAGGCGTCGCCGCGCGGCGAGCGTTCCCATTCCCTCGCCGTGGCGGAAGCGTTTGTGGAAGCCTACCGCGACGCGCACCCCGGCGTCAGCATCACAGAAAAGAACCTCTTCACCGATGACCTGCCGCCCTTTGATGGGCCGACCATTCAGGCCAAGTACAACGTCCTGCATGGACGCGACCATACCTTGGCGGAGAAGGCCGCGTGGGACGCGGTTGTGCGCGTCATTGACGAATTCCGCGCGCACGACCGGTATCTGTTTGCCGTGCCCATGTGGAACTTTGCCATCCCCTATCCGCTCAAGCACTATATCGACCTGCTGGTCCAGCCCGGGCTGACCTTTGGTATGACCGAGGAGGGCGGGTATTACGGTATGCTGGAGGGCAAGAAGGCGGCCATTATGTATGCGCGGGGTGGGCAGTATGCCCCCGGCACGCAGGCCGAGGCCTTTAATCACCAGTCGCCGTATTTGGAAATGATTCTGGGATTTATGGGTATAACGGAGGTCCATCCCGTGGCCGTGGAGGGAACCCTCTTTGGTCCGGACGTGCGCGACCAGGCCAGACAGGCCGCCATGGAGCAGGCCCGCTCCCTGGCCGCGACACTGTAAGGCGCAGCGACGGGAACGGCCCAAAATCCCGCCCAGAATGAGCAGGAAGCAAACGTGGAAAACCGTCTGCGTTCTGCGCGTGAAAGGCATCACCAAAAAAGCCCTCCGGCGTATGCCGGAGGGCTTTGTCATGTGCGGAGATGGAGCGGTTTAGGCGTCCGAGTCGCCGGGCGCTTTGGGCGCGGGGGCGTCGGTGTCGGCGCTTTGCGCAGTGCTGTCCGCGGCCGGGGCAAGGCCTGCGTCTTTGGCATCCTTGGCGGCTTTGCGGGCGGCGCGGCGTTCGGCCATCTTTTTCATTTTTTCCTCTTCCTCGGCGCGAAGGGCGCGGCGCAGGACCTTGCCGACCATGGTCTTGGGCAGTTCGTCGCGGAACTCCACCTTACGCGGCAGCTTGTACTTGGCCAGCTTCTGGCGGCACCAGGAGATGACTTCACTCTTGGTCATCTTTTCATCGTCGCGCAGGACGACATAGACCTTGATGATTTCACCGCGCGAGGGGTGGGGGATGCCCACAGCCACGGCGTCTTTGATCTTGGGGTGTTCATAGAGGACTTCGTCAATCTCGCGCGGGTAGACGTTGTAGCCGCTGGTGATGATGAGGTCCTTTTTGCGGTCCACAATGAAGAAGTAGCCGTCGTCGTCCATGGTGGCGATGTCGCCGGTGTACAGCCAGCCGTTACGCACGGAGTTGGCGGTTTCGTCCGGGCGGTTCCAGTAGCCCTTCATCACCTGCGGGCCGCGTACGACCAGCTCGCCCTTTTTGCCGGGGGCAAGGGAGAGTTCGCCCACTTCCATATCCACGATGCGGGCGTCCGTGGACGGGAAGGGCAGGCCGATGGAGCCATATTTCTTCACGCCGGACAGCGGGTTCAGGTGCGTGACGGGCGAGGCCTCGGTCAGGCCGTAGCCCTCGATGATTTCCGCCTGCGTGATTTCCTTGAACTGCTCCAGCGTTTCCACCGGGATGGGCGCGGAGCCGGACACACAGTAGCGGATGGATGTGAAATGACTGGGCTGTACGTTCTTTTGCAGCAGCAGGGCGGAGTAGATGGCCGGAGCGCCCGGGAAGATGGTCACCTGGCGCTTGGACAGAGTCTCCAGCAGGTCCGGCGGGTCGAACCGGGGCAGGGGGACCATGGTAGCGCCAAGGGCCGTGGGCAGGTTCAGACAGGTGGTCAGTCCGTAGATGTGGAAGAACGGCATCACGGCCACGAAGGTTTCGTGCGTTTCGCCCACGGCGTGCAGGATGGTGCGGCACTGCTGGACGTTGGCGGTCATGTTCTGGTGGGTAATCATGACGCCCTTGGAGATGCCGGTGGTACCGCCTGTGTACTGGAGCAGGGCGAGGTCTTCACGCGGGTCGGACGGGGGACGGCTGATGCGGTCCTTGCCCTTGGTCAGCGGCTTCCACTCCAGCACGGTTTTGCCGTCGTAGGGCACATCGCGAAAGAGCTTCTTTTTCTTGGCGCTCAGGCCATAGAGCATGTTCAGCGGAAAGGCCAAACAGTCCGGAATGCGCACCACGATAAATTTTTTCACCGGCAGCTTGTCGCGGACGGCTTCGATTTTGGGCCACAGGTGGTCCAGAACGATCATGGTGTCACTGTCGGCATCATTGAGCTGGTGGATCAGCTCCGTCTCCATGTACAGCGGGTTCGTCATAACGACGATGGCCCCCGCCTTGAGGGCGGCCCAGTAGGAGATAATGGTCTGGGGCAGGTTCGGCAGCATCATGGAGATGCGTTCGCCGGGCTGGATGCCAAGGGAGCGCAGATTGGCGGCCATGATTTCCGTCATCTGGTGGAGCTTCTTATAGGTGATGCTCCAGTTCTTGAAGACGATGGCCTTGCGGTTGGGGTAATGCTTGGCGGCCCTGTCGAGGTAGCCGAAAATGGGCATTCCCTCGGGGTCTATGGTATGGCTCACTTCTTCGTCGTAGCTCTTCAGCCAGGGGCGCGGGATATCTTTCATGGGCTGTTGTCCTCATGCTCGTGGAGTAGTGTCCCGGACAGGTCCGCCGTGCACGGCGTTGCCCGGGCATAAGCTGGGATACATAATATGGATTTGGCGTGAAGGGAAGCGCCTTATATTTGCTGGCGCAATGGTTGGCACATACATGCCGCGCGGTGAGCAGTAGAACCCCGGCTGTGGCTGGGCGCGGGCGCCGCAACGAAAAAGCGCCCCGTACCACAGGTGGTACGGGGCGCTTTGCGTGTCTGCATGGGGCGTCTACAGCGGCGTTTTGGACTTGAGCAGCGGCTTGGAGATGCCAAGGGTGCCCAGTTTTCGCATCAGGTCGCGGGTATCGTCCGCGGTGCCCTGAAAGCTGATAATGACGCGGTGCCATGTGGAGCCTTTGGCCTGCGCGCGTTCAAGACGGGAGGACAGCCCAAGGCTGGCCAGCTTATCCTGAAACTTGCGCGCTGCGGCGATGTCCTTGAGCGAAGCCACCTGATACGCATAGCGGTACATGGGCTCGCTGGGGGCCACGGGCTTGGCCGTTTTGGCTGGCGCGGGGGCGCTGACCTGCGGCTCCGGCTGCGGCGTGACTTTGGGCTTTGGCGCGGGAGCGGCATTTTTGGCCTGCTGCTGCGTGAGCGCGTTTTTGCCCGTGTTCGCGTCTGCGCCGGGTTTCTTGGACAGTTCGGAGTAGAAGTTGAGGTCCTCGGCCCGGAGCACGTCGTCATTCTGCGCCGGGGCCTGCTGGGCCTTGGGCATAATCTGCTCCAGTTCCGGTACGGCGGATTCGGGCTTATAGCCACGGCCCACCAGCACGCCGAGGATGAATATCCATGACAGGGCCACCAGCGTCAAAACGGTCAGCGAAACCAGTCCTGCCAGTGAGAACGACACCGTGTAGCGTTTGGGCTCCTTTTTGTCGGCGTCCTTCTTTTTGGATTCGTTTTTGGTATCTTTTCCGTTCAGCTTCAGGCTCAGGCCCATGATGCGTCTCCTGTTCGGTCAGTTGCGGGAACGGGTGCCGGGCTACATGCTTTCCGGCGCGCTGACGCCCAGAAGGCCAAGACCGTTGCGCACCACCTGTGCCACGGCCATGAGCAGACGCAGGCGCGCGCTGATGACCTCGGGCGTGTCCGCGCCAAGGATGGTGTTGGCGTGGTAGTAGCGGTGCAGAGCGCCGGCCAGTTCCTGCAGGTAGGTGCTGATGAAGTGCGGGCTCAGGTTGCGCGCGCCGGATTCCACTGCGCCGGGGTACTGGGCCAGCAGCTTGAGCAGGCGCAGGTCCTCGGCGGTGTCCAGATGCGCCAGCAGGTCGGCGGACAGTTCGGCCGGGGTGATGTCGCGTTCGGCGGCCTTGCGCATGACGGAGCAGATGCGGGCGTGGGCGTACTGCACGTAGTACACCGGGTTGTCCATGGTCTTCTGCTTCACCAGCTCAAGGTCAAAGTCCAGATGGCTGTCGGACTTGCGGGACAGGAACATGAACCGGGCGGCGTCCGCGCCGGTTTCCTTCACCACGTCGGCAAGGGTTTCAAACTCGCCGGCGCGGGTGGACATAGCCACCTGTTCGCCGTCGCGCAGCAGGTTCACCAGCTGCACGAGGATAACCCCGAGGCTGTCGCGGCTGCGGCCAAGGGCCTCCACAGCGGCCTTCATGCGCGGCACGTAGCCGTGGTGGTCCGCGCCCCAGATGTCCACGCACAGGTCAAAGCCACGGTCAAACTTGTTGTCGTGGTAGGCGATGTCGGATGCGAAATAGGTCAGGGAGCCGTCGGACTTGCGCAGTACGCGGTCCTTGTCGTCGCCGAATTCGGTGGACTTGAACCAGAACGCGCCGTCCTGTTCGTAGGCAAGGCCCTTGTCGGCAAGACGCTTGAAGGTCTTGTCCACAGCGCCGGTCTCCACAAGGCTCTTCTCTGAGAACCACACCTGATGCTCCACGTTGAACGCGGCAAGGTCTTCCTTGATGCCATCAAGGATGGTGTTCATGGCGTATTCGCGGCAGATGTCGAGGATTTCGTCCTCGGGCTTGTCCTTGATTGCCTCGCCGTGCTGGTCCAGCACCTGCTGGGCTATATCAATGATATAGTCGCCCTTGTAGAAGTCCTCGGGGTCCGGCGCGTCAATGCCGATAAGGCGCTGCAGGCGAACCCATACGGAGTTGCCAAGGATGCGCATCTGGCGGCCGGCGTCGTTGAGGTAGTACTCGGTGTGGGCGTCGTAGCCTGCGGCGCGCAGGATGCGCGTCAGGCAGTCGCCCACGGCGGCGCCGCGGCCATGGCCGATGTGCAGGGGGCCGGTGGGGTTGGCGGAAACGTACTCCACCTGCACCTTGGTGCCCTTGCCCATTTCGGACATGCCAAAGCTGTCCGCGGCAGCGGCGATGTCGGTCACGGTCTGCTGCCAGAAGGCGGGGCTGAAGAAAATGTTCAGGAAGCCGGGCCCGGCGATTTCCACCTTGGCAATGTCCGGGGTGGCGCCGTCGATGGCGGCGGCGATGTCGGCGGCAACCTCGCGGGGGGGCTTGCCCGCCTGCTTGGTCAGCATCATGGCGATGTTGGTGGCCATGTCGCCAAATTTTTCATCCTTGGGCGGTTCGATGGTCGTCTTCTCGGGCCAGGTGTAGCCGTTGTCGGCGACGAACTTTTCAAGCAGGCTTTTCAGGTAATTCTGTGCGCGCATCGTATGTTCTCGTGTTCTGCGCACCGTGCGGCGCGCTGGTGTTGTATACGGTCAAGCCGCTGGCTGCCGGGGCGGCCAGCGGCGGGGGGACTACAGGCCGGGAGACGCGGCAAGGACGGCGGCGGAGCTGTCAAGGCTCTTGGCGGTCCACTCGTCGCTGACGCCCTTGAGGTTCTGGCCCAGCATCTTGCACAGCACGCCCTTGGGGCCGGGCTCGTACCAGGCGCGAACTCCGGCGTCGTACTGGTTGGTGCTGATTTCAATCCAGCGGACGGAGGAGGTCATCTGGCGGACCATGATGTCGCGGATGGCCTCGG
>NZ_JBUDSW010000060.1:0-15750 GCF_054921475.1 Desulfobaculum sp.
GTGATGGATTCGCCCACTTCCTTGGTGGCGGTCATGGTCTTTTCGGCGAGTTTGCGAACCTCGTCAGCGACGACGGCGAAGCCTCGGCCTGCCTCGCCGGCGCGTGCGGCCTCGATGGCGGCATTGAGGGCGAGGAGGTTGGTCTGGTCGGCGATGTCGTTAATGACGCCGATGACCTGCCCAATGCCCTGCGCCTGCTGGCCAAGGTCGTGCATGAGTTCCTTGAGGCCGTGGGTCATGCCGTCTACCTGAATGATGGCTTGCTGGGCCTGCGTGACGATGTCTGCACCCTGACGGGCTTGCTCGCGCGTGTTTTCGACGTTGAGGGCTGTCTCCTGCGTGTTGCGGGAAATATCCGTGACAGCGGCGGCCATCTCCACCATGGCGGTGGCGGTTTCCTGCATGCGTTCGCGTTGGGTCTTGGCGCCCTCGGCGATGGTGTCGGTCAGGTCCGTGATGTGCGCGGTGGCGGATGTGGTCTTGCCGACCATGGTGTCCAGCTTGGAGGCGACTTCCGTCATGCCCTGTTCGCGGGCTTCCTCGGCAACGCGGGAGGCCTCGGCGGCTTGGCGGATGGAATTGTCGGCTTCGCGCTGCTGGGCCTCAAGGCGCGCGGCGAGGGCTTCATATTCCTTCCGGTTTTCTTCAAGCTGGCGGATGGCTTCCTTGGCGGCGATGTCGAGGGGCTGCGGCTGGGCGCCCCTGGCCGGGCCGGCCAGTGTTTTGGCGACGGCCTCATTCATGGCGTACGCGCCTTGCGTGGCCAGCATAAAGGATGCGGAGGCCAGTACGGCGACAGCAAAGCTGACCGCGCCGACAAAGGTCATGGACGGATGCCCCAGCAGGGCGGCAAGGGCAAGGCCAAGTGCAAGCAGCACTGCCAAGGTCGTGGTCAGGGTGAAAATGTTTTTGTTCGTCATGGTATCCTCGAAAAAGTAAAACGCCGTGATGGCGGGTGATTGCATGTTGCTTGTTAGGAATTGTTCCTAACAGCGGGTGCAATCTGCCAGAAACCGCACCGGGAGGCAAGGGCTAGTTCATGAGCGGGGCCACCCAGTGAACATAGGCCCAGCGCGCGCCCCACATGCAGAGCGCGGCGTACAATCCGGCAAGAAGGTCGTCTATCATCACGCCAAAGCCGCCGGGGAGCCAGTTTTCTGCGGCTTTAACCGGCCAGGGCTTGGCGATGTCGAAAAGGCGAAACAAGATAAAGCCGAGAAGTATTTGCCACGTGGTCATAATGGGGAAGAGGGCGAAAACCATCCACTGCCCAAGCACTTCGTCAATGACCACACTGCCGGGGTCCTTACTGCCGATGACGGCTTCCGCGCGGGAAGCGGCCAGCCCGCCCACAATAAAGAGCGCGGCGAGAATAAGGCAGCGCACCGTGGGCGACAGGGGCAAAAAGACAAAGGGCGCGGCGATGACGGCGGCGGCGGACCCCCACGTGCCGGGAGCCTTGGGCAGATGGCCGATGGGGCCGAGGGTGGCGAATGCTGTGGCAATGCTGTCGGAGCGGGAAATGTGTGTCATGAAAGCGTGTCCAAATGCATGTTGTGGAATGAATGTGTTGTTTACGCCGACGCAGTAGGAATAGCAAGGCGCACTGCGGCTTTGCAAAATGGTGAAGCGCCCGGGGGACTTGGGCGTCTTCGCTTCGTGCAGACGCTGAAAAGTGGCATGCGGGAGGCGCTTTGCCATGTCTTTGTGCTACGCTGCGGCGGCGTGCAGAGCAAAAAGAGACGGCCCCGGCAAAAGCTGGGGCCGTTTGGCGCGTGTGCGGGCCGGCTAGCGCTCCATGGCGCGTGGCCGGATGGCGCGGATGTCTTGCAAAACGTCCACCAAGTGCGCCAGCGGCATGCCCACGACATTGTTGTAGGAGCCGTTGATGCTCTGTACCAGAAAGCCGCCTTTGCCCTGAATGGCGTAGCTGCCGGCCTTGTCCATGGGTTCGCCGCTGCTGGCGTAGCTGAACAGCACTTCCAGTGGCTGGGGGCCCATGGTGACCTCCGTCGCCACGGTGAAGGCGACGGGCTGGGACGCATGGGGATGAAAGACGGCGCAGCCGGACACCACGCGGTGGGTGTTGTCCACCAGCTTGGAGAGCATGAGCAGGGCCTCGTTTTGATCTGAGGGTTTGCCCATGATTTCGCCGTCCAGCGTGACGACGGTGTCCGAACCGATGACCACGGCGTCCGGATAGTCCTCGGCAACGGCTTCGGCCTTGGCTATGGCCGCGCGCTGGGCGTAGTCCTCCGGTGATTCGTCGGGGGCTGGCGCGGGTTCGTTGCCGGGGGAAGGGATAATGTCGAATTCCAGACCGAGGTTTTCCAGCATTTCGCGCCGCCGGGGGGAGCCGGAGGCGAGAATGATGCGCTGCGCGGCCTCGAAGGGACCGGGCTCTACGATGGGCTCAATATTCATGCGCTCGTCTTTTTCCGTTGGGAGAACACGGGCCGGACGCCTCATGGAGGTGCCCGGCCCGGTTGAATCCTGATGTATTGTCGTGATGCTTAGTTGTCTGTCTGTTCAGCAGTCAGCGCGTCAAGCAGGGCTTCGTCCAAAGTCGGATGCGCCCAGATGATACGGTCTGCGTCGTCTTTCGTCCAGCCGTCATGAACGGCCAATGTTGCCGGGGTGATGAGGTGCGAGACCCCATGCCCTGCGGCGGTGACGCCGCACACGCGGTCTTCATGCCAGCAGACCTTGATGAATCCCTGCACGGCGGCGTGCGCCTGCGCGATGGGATTGGCCGCCAGCATGGCGCGCGAGACGCGTACAGTCATCCCCTTGGCCGTGGCGTCCTCGGGCATAAGGCCGACGCGGAAGCTCTCGGGCGCGCCGTAGACGCACCACGGAACCGGGCCGGATTCGTAGGGCGCCTCGGCGCAGCCTGCGGCATGGAGCGCGGCGTAGCGCCCCTGATGCGAGGCGGTGTGCGCCAGCATGGCCATGCCGTTGACGTCGCCAACGGCGTAGACGTGTGCCGCACAACGCAGGTGCTCGTCAACAGGCAGAAAGCCTTTGGCATCCGGAGTGACGCCAAGGGCGGGCAGATTGAGCCCATCCGTCACCGGTCCGCGTCCGGTGGCAACAAGGGTGATGTCCGCCGTGATGGTGTCGCCGGAGTCCAGCGTCAGCAGGGCATGGTCGTCTTCGGTGACGAGGCTGGCAACGCGTTGGCCGGTGCGGACTTTCCACTTGGCGCGCTTGCACTGGCCGGCAAGGAGTTTGCTGACCTCGGGGTCCTCCCACGGGGCGATGCGGTCCATGGCCTCGACGACGGTGATACGCGAGCCAAGGCGCGAGAAGACGCGCCCAAGCTCCAGCCCGATAACGCCGCCGCCCACGATAAGCAGGTGCTCCGGGACGTCCGTCAGGTCCAGCAGGGCGTCGGAATTGAGCACCTTGTCACCGTCGGGCTGCATGCCGGGGAAGGCCGTTGGCGTGCTGCCGGTGGCAATGACGCAGGCGCCGTATTCAATGGTTGTGGCTTCGTCGCCGTCTATGGCGACGGTGCCGGGCGCGGTAAAGCGCGTGTGCCCGCGCAGAAGCGTGATGCCAAGGCCCGCCAGCTTCTTTTCCATACCCGTGCGGCTTCCGGCAAGGAGCTTGCCCTTGCGGTCCTGCAGGGCGGGGAGGTTGAAGCTGATGTCGCCGGAGGCCACTTTCATTTTGGCCTGCGCGGCGAGGTCGCTGGCGCATTCCGTGGCGCCGAGGAAGAGCTTGGTGGGGATGCAGCCTCTGTTGAGGCAGGTGCCGCCAAGCTCGCCGCGCTCGATGATGGCAACGGATTGCCCGCGCCGCGCGGCTTCCTCCGCGCTGGCAAAGCCGCCGGGACCGGCGCCAATGACCACAAGGTCGTACCGGACGAGGTGGCTAGGCGTCATCGGTCAGCACCATTTGGCGCGCGGCCTTGGTTTCGTCCAGACGGGAGACGGGCAGCGTTGTGGGCGCGGCCTTGACCGCGTCCGGGTCCGTCCGGGCGGTGCGCAGAATGTCGATGAGGGCGTCGGCGAAGTCGTCCAAGGTGGACTTGGCTTCGGTCTCCGTCGGCTCAATCATCAGGCACTCGGGCACGATGAGCGGGAAGTACACCGTGGGCGCGTGGTAGCCCTTGTCGAGCAGGGCTTTGCCCACGTCCAGCGCGCGTACGCCGCCAAGGTCGTCCCCGGTAACCGAGGCCACGAACTCGTGCATGCAGATGCGGTTGTGCGGAACGTGCAGGTCCTTCTCAAGGCGCTTGCGCAGGTAGTTGGCCGCCAGAACGGCGTTTTCGCTGACGCGGATAAGCCCCTTGCGGCCAAGGCGCACGATGTAGGAGTACGCTTTGAGATAGACGCCGAAGTTGCCGTAGAACGGGGCCATGTAGCCGATGCTCTTCGGGTGGTCGTAGTCGAGGACAAAGCGCCCGTCTTCCAGCTTCTTCACGCGGGAGACGGGCAGGTAGGGCCGCAGGCGCTCGCAGACGCCAACCGGACCGGAACCCGGTCCGCCGCCGCCATGGGGCGTGCCAAAGGTCTTGTGCAGGTTCAGGTGCACCACGTCAAAGCCCGCATCGCCAACACGCATTTTGCCGAGGATGGCGTTCATGTTCGCGCCGTCGTAGTAGAGCAGGGCGTCCACGCCGTGGACCATTTCCACAATCTCGGGCAGGTGCTGCTCAAAGAGCCCAAGGGTGTTGGGGCAGGTGAGCATGACGGCGGCGACGTCGTCGTCCAGCGCCTCGCGCAGGGCCTCGGGGTCCACCATGCCGTCCTTGGACTCAATGGAGACGATGTCGAACCCGGCGAGGTGGGCGGAAGCGGGATTGGTGCCGTGGGCGGAGTCCGGGACGATGACCTTGGACTTCTGGTTGCCCTTGTCGGCGTGGTAGGCCGCAATGAGCATGGCGCCCGTCAGTTCGCCGTGCGCGCCCGCCATGGGGTGCAGGGTATAGGCGGCCATGCCTGTGGTCTCGCAGAGCAGGTTTTCCAGCTCGTGCATGACTTCCAGCGCGCCTTGGGTGAAGTGTCCCGCGCCCTTTAGCTGGGCCATCAGCGGATGCAGACGGGTGAAGCCGGGCAGGGCGGCGGCCTGTTCCATGAACTTGGGGTTGTACTTCATGGTGCAGGAGCCAAGGGGATAGAACGTGCTGTCGACGCCGTAGTTGAGGTGGGACAGGCGCGTAAAGTGGCGCACCACGTCCAGCTCGCCAAGTTCGGGCAGTTCGGCGGGGGCGGAGCGGCGCATGCCTTCGGGCAGGAAGTCCGCCGTGCAGCAGTCCGGCTTGGAGATGCACACGCCCCGGCGTCCGGGGGTGGACTGGGCAAACATGGTTTTCATCGCAGCAGGCCTCCCATCATCTCGGCAAGGATGCCCACATCCTCGCTGGTATGCTTTTCCGTACAGGCCACCAGCAGGCAGTCCTCAAGGCCGTTGTAGTAGCGGCCAAGGGGGAAGCCCGGCACGTAGCCGCGTTCCGTCAGGCGGTCCATCACCTCATAGGCAGGGACGGGCAGGCGGATGGCGAATTCGTTGCAGAATGGGGCGTCCGACAGCATCTGTACGCCGGGCAGAGCGGTGAGGCGCAGGGCGGCCTCGTGCGCGGTGTGCGAGGCCTTGAGGGCGACGCGCTCCATGCCGCAGGGACCAAGCAGGCTCATGTAGGCCAGTGCGCGCAGGGCGCACAGGGACTGGTTGGAGCAGATGTTGGAGGTCGCCTTCTGCCGCCGGATGTGCTGCTCACGCGCTTGCAGGGTCAGCACGTAGCCGGTGCGGCCCTCGGTGTCCGTGGTGCGCCCGGCGATGCGGCCGGGCATCTGGCGGACCATTTTCTTGGTGCAGGTCATGATGCCAAGGTAGGGGCCGCCAAAGGACAGCGGCATGCCAAGGCTCTGTCCCTCGGCCACGGCGATGTCCGCGCCCATCTCGCCCGGCGTCTTGAGGACGCTTTGCATGAGCGGATACACGGAGATGACGCTTTTGGCCTTTACCGAGCGGGCGTGCTCGCACAGGGCGGTGAAGTCGTTGACGTTGCCGAAGAAGTTGGGATTCTGCACCACCACGGCGGCGGTGGCGTCGTCCACGGCGTCAATGAGGGCGTCGATGTCGGTGTTGCCGTCCTTGTGGGGGACGGTGACGAGGTCCAGCTTGAGGTTGGACGTGTAGGACGCCAGCATGATGCGGTAGATGGGAGAAAGGGCTTCGCTGATGACGAGCTTGGTGCGCTTGGTGGCGCGCACGCCCATCATCATGGCCTCAAAGATGGCGGAGCCGCCGTCGTAGACCGAGGCGTTGGCGCAGTCCATGTCCAGCAGTCTGGCGATGGCTGTTTGGTATTCGAAGATGGCTTGCAGGGTGCCCTGCGAGGCTTCGGGCTGGTAGGGCGTATAGGCTGTGGCAAATTCGCCACGGTTGGTCAGGGTGTCGACGGCGGCGGGGATGTGGTGGTCATAGAACCCCGCCCCAAGAAAGCTGACGACATCCACTTTGTTTTTGGCGGCCAGACGCTCCATATGCGCCATGACTTCCATTTCACTCTTGCCTTCGGGCAGGTCAAAGCTGGCGGGTCGCAGCTGTGGCCCAATGTCGGCAAACAGCTCGTCCATGGACGAAACGCCCACGGTGTCGAGCATTTGCCTTGTTTCGTCCTCGGTGTGCGGGACGTACGGCATGGTGGTGCTCCTGCGGGGGCTTGAGGCTAGTGGGAATCGGCGTTGACGACGGCTTCGTACTCCTCGGGCGTGAGCAGGCCTTCGGGCTGGGCGGAGAGGGTGATGGTGAACATCCAGCCGCTGGCATACGGGTCTTCATTGACCTTTTCCGGGGCGTCCTCCAGCTCCTCGTTGACGCTGGCCACGGTGCCGGCGACGGGGGCGTAGATTTCGCTGGCGGCCTTCACGGACTCCACGGAGCCGATTTCATCCCCAACCTCAAACGATTCGCCAACCTCGGGAAGCTCCACATAGGTCAGGTCGCCAAGCTGCTCCTGCGCGAAATGGGTGATGCCGATGGTGGCGGTTTCGCCCTCTATGCGTACCCACTCGTGGGATTTGGCGTACAGCAGGTCCTTTGGAATCACGGTCGCACCTCCTTGGTGTATGGCCGGGGCCCGGCGCTGCGGCGCATGGGCCGTTCGGATGGGTTCTCGTGTTGCGGCGTAGGACGCAAAACACAGCGCGTCCGAGCACACTGCGGACATATCCTTTTGCAGAAATGCGTGCAAGGGGAGAGTGTTAGAGAGATGCTAAAGAACGCTGCGCGGAAAAGGCGGGGGCGCACAGCGCGCCGAAAGAGGACGTGCCGCCGGGAGCGGCCGTCCTCTATGGTTGACAAGAGTGGTGAAGGGGACGAAAAGAACGGGCGTCCTATGCCTCCACGGCTTTGCCTTGGCCCTCCTTGAGCTGGATGGACAACCCAAGGTTGCGCATCTCGTTCAGGAGTGTTTTCTTGCGGATGGGCTTGACGAGGTAGGACGTGGCTTCGCCAAGAAAGAAGGCGTCGTGCAGTTCCTTGGTATCGTCAAGGGCGGAAATCATCACCGTTTTGATGCGGGCCTCATCTGAGATGCCGCGTTCGGTTTCGATTTCGCGGATTTCCTGAAGCGCTTCCTGCCCGTCCATGTTCGGCATGATGATGTCAAGGCAGATGAGGTCGTAGGGTTCGTCATTGTTGAGCGAACGCTTAAAGGCCTCCACCGCCTCTTCGCCATCAACGGCAACATCGCAGTATCCGTAGGGATACAGTATTTTCTGCATGAGCCGCCGGCTGTCGAAGTCGTCGTCGACTATCAGAAATCGCATCGGTTCCCCCATATGTTGTGAGTATCCTGCGTAATGTGTTCCTTAAAGGATTTTGCCGCGCGTTGCAATATTCGCCAACAGGTTGAGATGCTTGGCAAGAGGGCGTAAAGTGCATTTGCCTGCGCCCGGGAAGGCCCGTGGCGTGCGATTTTTTGCGGAGTGATAAATAATGGATTTCTTTCGTGCCATCGGCATTTCTTTTTTTCTGACCGTGGTTTTGGCCACCTCGGCCATGGCGGCGGGACCGGGCAGCACGGTGAACCCGTGGCTGGCCTCCGCCGTGCGCATAGGGGCCATGGTGCTGACCTTTGCGGGCATCATTTTCTTTTTGCGGTATCTGTACGGCCCACAAGGAAAATTTCGGCCGAAGGAATTTGGCACGGAGCATATAGACGAGCGCCGTCAGCGCAAGGCCGCCTTGGCGGGCCTGCGGCGCGACGTGGCTGAGGGGCGGATATCGAAAGACGAATATGCCGCCGAGCGAGAGAGGATTGAACGCGCATGAAGACTTTTGACATAACGCCGCACCTTGCCTTTTTTGACGAGTATGTGCGGCGGTTTCGTGGCGACAGCGACGAGGATAGGGAAAATGTGGACCTGAAGCGGGACCACAGCCTGCGTGTGCTGGATGAAGCCCGCATGATTACTGCCAGCCTCAGCGGCGACGGCAACATGACGGCGGAGCTTATGCATCTGGTGCATTTGGCCGCGCTGTATCATGATCTTGGGCGCTTTCCGCAGTATGCGCGCTGGCGCACCTTTGACGACAGCGTGTCCGAGAATCACGGCCGCCTTGGCCTCAAGGCCCTGCGGGAGGAAGGCGTGATAGCGGACCTGCCCGAGGACCAGCGCAAGCTGGTGCAGACCGTGGTCTGCCTGCATAACCGCCGTTTTATGCCGCGTGGTCTGCCTGCGGACGTGGACACCGCCCTGCGGGTGGTGCGCGACGCGGACAAGCTGGACATCATCCGTGTGGTGCTGTCCTATTTCAGCCCGGACGCACATGAAAATTCCGTGGTGACCCTCGGCCTTGTGGACGACCCGGCATCGTATACGCCGGTTCTGCTGGAGCGTCTTGCCTCCCACAAGCAGGCCAAGTACACGGAGATGCAGTATTTCAACGACTTCCGGCTTATGCTGATGAGTTGGACGTATGATCTCAATTTCGCCGCCAGCAAGATGGCGGTGCTGGAGCGCGGGTTCTTTGATGCCTTGGCGCAGGGCTTGCCGGACAAGCCGGAACTGCGCGATGCGGTCCGCCGTGTCCGGCGCGACCTTGAGGCCCGCCCCGCCTGCTCCGCCTAGCATTTCGCTCAGGCACTGCATGCGACAAGCGCCCCGATACGGCATGGCCGTGGCGGGGCGCTTTGCGTCTTGTGGCTGAGGGTGGACTACGGCGTCAAGAGTTCCGAAACGCGCTCCACATAGGCGTCGATGTGCTCCATGACGTGCTCCGGCACGTCCGCGAAGCGGATGCCGATGTCCGTGCCCGCCGCACTGCGGGAGATGCGCCGCACGCAGCCCGTGAGCAGGTTGCCGGGGCCGGTGGCCAGGAAGATGGCGCTTTCAATGCCCACTTCGTCGTTGATATCAACGGCATGGTCCGAGCCTGTGAGGCTGATGCGGCAGCCGCCGGTGCTGATGTCCGTGATGACGGTGTCTACCAGCTCCCCCCGCAGCCAAGCCGAAGCCGGGAAGGAGCACTCCACCCTATGGCGCTGGCGCAGGTTGTGGGACTCCACGGATGTTGGAAAGTCGAGAAACAGCAGGCGTTGGGGCTTGGCGATGCGCCCTTGCACTGTGGTGACAAAGCCCCAGACGTTGCCATCTTTGATGTAGCGGACCACCACGGTATTTCCGGTGTAGGTGTGGTCGTACACATCCGGGTGTGTGGCGGACGGCGGCATATGCACGATGAAGCAGCGCCCTCTGTCCTGCCCGATGTAGCGGGTAGGAATGCGTTTGCCGAGGCCTGCCGCGTCGATCACAAGGCGTGTTCCGGGACGCAGGTGGTACAGGCTGTCCGGAATGCTGCTGGGGCGTTGTTGCGTGGCGTGAGCGGTTGTTTGTGTCATGGTTCCTGTTGCATGGTTGAGTCTGCGAATATGGAAGCGTGTGACATAGACGGCTATGAGGGACAATAGGATTTTCGCCTAAAGAGGTGGGGATTTCTCACAGGAGCGACAAGGTTCTTTTTTGGCGGGAAATGGGATACCGTTTTTTTCAGGCACGGCAATGAACTTCGACCATCATATGCAAGAGAGACTGGCGTGACTGCGGAAGCTGAACAGACTGTCGACATCACGGAAATGCCCCTTGAGGGAATTGCCGCCTATTGGCTGTCCCTCAAAAAGATTATGGGAACCAAGGTCACGGCCAAGGCCGCGCAGGAGGAAGCCGAGCGCACCGAAGAGCCGTACATTAAATATTTGCTGGAGACGGCCTTCACCGGCCTGACGGACGAGCAGTTTCGGCGCGTGTGCGTCATCCGCGCGCAGACCTCCCTTGATGGACTGCGCCAGCGCCTTGGCCTTATGCGCGAGGCGCACCTGTCCATGGCGGCGGGGGAGAACCCGCGCAAGTCGCTGGTGCGCATGGCCGCATGTTTTCCCTGCCAGCACATGCCGGAGGAAAAAATCACCCGCATGGCGCTGGAGATGGTCAAAAAGGCCCGTGCGGGCAACACGCAGGAGTATCTGGTCACCGTGGATACCCGCATGCCCGCCGACCAGCTGCTGGTTAAACTGATGTTTTACGTCATCTGGGCGCGGCACGAGGGCACAAGCACCATTGAACCCTTTGCCGAGAGTTCCCGGTGCGTATTCTTTCGCGAGGGATTGACCCTCGTCAGCGACGGCTTCGACCGGAGCTTTATCAAAACCTGTCTGGATGCCCGGTACGACGGCATCCTGCATGAGGCGGAACGCAAAATGGCCATGGCGGCGGAGCTTGCCACGGCCCTGCGCACGCGCTGTTCCTATGAGGACATGTTCGCGGTGGCGCAGGCGTATTTGTAGCGCGCCTCATCCCTCTTTAGCCAAACGAGATACAGCAGAATATGCAAAGCGATAGACCTACCGGCGACGTCAGCGAGAATGGCGTCTGGAGTGCTGTGGTCCCCCGGACCATGGGCGGTGAGCGGCTGGATGTGTTTTTGTCCTCGGCCTTCAAGGACGGCGGCCTCTCGCGCAGCAAGATTCAAAGCCTTATCAAGTCCGGCAGCGCCAGCGTGGACGGCGAAGTCGCCCGCAAGCCCAAGCTCAAGCTCTCCGGCGGCGAGACCATCACCCTTACGGTGGACCTCCCCTCGGCTGAGCTTGCGCCGGAGGATGCGCCGCTCGACGTCATCCACGCTGATGAGCACCTTGTGGTGGTGAACAAGCCGTGGGGATTGACGGTGCATCCCGCCCCCGCCCAGCCGAGCGGTACCCTCGTGAACCGTTTGGCGCATCACTTTCCCGCCATCATGAGCATGGAGGGCGAGCGCCCCGGCATTGTCCACCGCATCGACAAGGACACCTCTGGGCTGCTGCTTGTGGCCCTTGATGAAAAGACGCGCCTTGCCCTCAGCGCCGCCTTTGCCGGGCGCGATGTGGACAAGGACTATCTTGCCATTGTCCATGGTGTGCCGCAGGACGAGTCCTCGGGCCGACAGACCGGCACCATCGACGCCCCCCTCGGCCGCGACCCCAAAAGCAAAACCAAGATGGCTGTGGTGGACAAGGGCGGGCGCGACGCGCTGTCCGAGTGGGAAGTGCTGTGGTCCAGCCCGGACGGGCGCGCCAGCCTTGTGCGGGTACACATCTTTACCGGGCGCACGCATCAAATTCGCGTGCACATGGCCCACATCGGCCATCCGCTCATGGGCGATGCCATCTACGGCGCGCGCCAGCACAAGGAGTGGCTGCGCGACTCCGGCCATGACGAATCCCTTGCCCCCCGCCAGATGCTGCATGCGTGGCGGCTTGGCTTTACGCATCCTACGACGGAGCAGGACATGCGCTTTGTGCTTGAGCCGCCCGAGGATTTCCGCCGCCTGCTGTTTACGCTGGCGCGGACCACGGTGCGCCTTGGCGTGGTGGGTATGCCCGGTTGCGGCAAGTCCGCGCTGTCGGGCTTTTTGCGAGAGGCCGGGGTGCCGGTCTTTAGCGCCGACGATGCAGTTGCCGCGCTCTATGAGCACGGCGAGGACGGCTGGACCCTCGTCCGCCGCCGCTTTGGCGAGGAGTACGCCCCGGACGGCGAGCCTGTGGCCAAGGGCCGCCTGTTTGCCGGGATGCGCCAGTCCGAGGACTTCCGGCGCGAGGTGCTCGACATTGTGCATCCCCTTGTGCAGCACAGGCTTGAGGAGTTTTGGGCGCAGCACGCGGACGCTCCCGTTGCCGCTGCCGAGGTGCCGCTTTTGGTCGAAGGCGGCTGGGACGAGCGGGGAATTGTGGATATGGTGGTTGGTGTGCATTGCCCCGAAGCCGTCCGCCGTGGCAGACTGGAAGACCGGGGCTGGGACGAGGCCACCATGGCCGCCCTTGAAGCGTGGCAGTGGCCCGAGGCCGACAAGCTGGCCCGCTGCGCCCACGTCGTGGAAAACGGCGGCACCTTGGACGACCTGCACGCCGAAGCCCGGCGCTTGCTCCAGCGTATCGACGCCGACAGGCGCGCCGATGAGGAGCGCGAGCACCAGCGCATTATGGCGCTGTGGAGCGGCGATAATGACGCCTCCGCTGGCGCTGACACGACAGCCTCGTAGAGCACGGTTTTTGACTGCGCGCATGGACCGGGGCGGGCGGATGAGCCGCCTGCCCCGGGCGCGCCGTGCTCCTGCCGTCCCGTGGCGTTGGCTTAACATTTCGTAACGCAAGCAGGGAGGCCCTTCATGTTCCCCATTCGCGACAATATCCCCCGCGTGCACAAGCCCTACGCGGTTTGGGCGCTCATTGTCGCGAACACCATTGTTTTTGCCTTCACCATCTACATGCCCGAGCGCGAAGCCGCGCTGATGTTTCATCTGCTGGGCGTGGTGCCCTCGCGCTTTGCCGACCCCGTTCTTGCCAGCAGTTTGGGCTATCCGCCCGGCGGCTTTTACGCCTTTTTTTCCTACATGTTTCTGCACGGCAGCTGGATGCATTTCATCGTCAACATGTGGACGCTGTGGATTTTTGCGGACAACATTGAGGATGTGATGGGACCGGTGCGGTTTGTGCTCTTTTATCTGCTGTGCGGGCTGGCCGCGCTGGTGGCGCATATGCTGTTTAACCTGCATTCGCAGGTGCCCGTGGTGGGGGCCAGCGGGGCCATCGCCGGGGTGATGGGGGCGTATTTTCTGCTCTATCCTCACGCGCGCGTTATTACCGTTATTCCCATCGTCATCATTCCCTTCATTATTGAGATTCCGGCCATTGTGTACCTTGGCGTGTGGTTCTTTTCACAATTCTTTTCCGGGGTGTTTTCCGCCATTTCGCCGGAGCAGGGCGGCGGCATTGCGTGGTGGGCGCATGCTGGGGGCTTTGTGGCTGGGATGGTGCTATTGCCCGCATTTCGCATGAAGGGGCGGTGCTATTTTTGCCGGATTCCCGAGGGCGACCCCGGGGCCGTGCGCTCGCGCAGGCGGCATTGAAAACGGCCACCTGCGCCCATACGAGAGTGGACATTTTTCAGATTCTGATTATGTCTTTGGGGCGCTTCGGGCTTACGTGCCGTTGCGAGAAACCACCGAAAGGAACCGCGATATGCTGAAAATCGAAGATCTCCACGTAAATATCGGCGACAAGGAAGTGCTGAAGGGCATTGACTTGCACATTGCCGAGGGTGAGACGTTCATCCTGTTCGGCCCCAACGGCTCCGGCAAGACCACGCTCTTGATGACGCTGATGGGTTTTGGAAACTACTCCATCACGGGTGGCCGTATCCTGTTCAAGGGGCACGACATCACCTACGCGCCCATTCACGAGCGTGCGCGCCTTGGCATCGGCATGTCGTTCCAGCGTCCGCCGACGATTCACGGCCTGAAGACCCGCAACCTCGTGGAAATGTGTGGCCTCCACGGGCACAACGGCACCACGCCCGTTGACGACCTCGCCGAGCGCGTCAATTTTTCCAGCTTCCTCGACCGCGACATCAACGCCGGATTCTCCGGTGGCGAAATCAAGCGTTCCGAGCTGCTCCAGCTCATGGCTCAGGCCCCGGACCTCGTCCTCTTTGACGAGCCTGAATCCGGCGTGGACCTTGAGAACATGAAGCTCATCGGCAAGACCGCGCGCAAGCTGCTGGACGGTTTCGTGACCCCGCATCCCGAATTGTCCATGAAGGAGATGAAGTCCAGCCACAAGCGCTCCGGACTCATTATCACCCACACCGGCTACATTCTTGATTACATCAACGCTGACCGTGGTCAGGTGATGTACAACGGCCATCTGTGCTGTGAGGCCCGCCCCCGCGACATTCTGGAGCATGTGGGCAAGTACGGCTATCAGGAATGCGTTCGCTGTCTGACCAAATAACGACAACGCCTTTGCGGAGAGAGATATGAAAGACGTCAATCTGTCCGATTTTTCGTTCTCGGGCGCGGAATCCGCGTCCATTGAGGACCTGCGGACGCTGGACCCCGCAGACAAGAAGCGGCTGCTCATGGCAGGTGTGGATGTCAACGAGCAGGACCGCGCCGGAAGCTTTCTGCACATGAACCACAGCGCCGTGCACTGCACCACCACGCAGCAGGGCGTTGAACTCATGGACATCAAGGCCGCCCTCAAGAAATACGACGGCCTGCCCCAGCACTACTGGAACCTCATGGACCCGGACAAGGATGAGTTCACCCGCGCCGCCCGCGAAAACCTGCACGGCGGCTACTTCATCCGTACCGAAAAGGGCGCCAAGCTTACCGCGCCCGTGCAGTCCTGTCTGTTCATGAAGGGCAACAAGGTCGGCCAGAACGTGCACAACATCGTCATCGTCGAGGACGATTCCGAGCTGCATCTCATCACCGGTTGCGCCGTTTCCAGCGCCACCGAAGCCGCGGCCCATCTTGGCATTTCCGAGTTTTACATCGGCAAGAACGCCAAGCTGACCTTCACCATGATTCACAACTGGGGCGAAGAAGTCGTCGTCCGGCCCCGCACCCGCGGCGTCATTCAGGCTGGCGGCGAGTTTCAGAACAACTACGTGCTCATGAAGCCCGTAGGCAATCTGCAGTCCAGCCCCATCATCGACCTTGACGGCGCCGGCGCCCGCGCGCGCCTCAACTCCGTCATCGTCGCGCCCAAAGGCTCCTACGTGAACTCCGGCGGCGTGCTGAATCTCAACGCCCCGGATACCCGCGGCGAGATCATTTCCCGCACCCTGACCACCGGCGGCACCATCGTCGCCCCCGGACGCATCTCCGCCAAAGCCGTGCCCGCTCGCGGGCATCTGGAGTGCAAGGGGCTCATCCTTGGCGATGGCCGCATTCACGCCATCCCCGAACTGGACGGGCATCTCGAAGGCGTGGAACTCTCCCACGAAGCCGCCGTCGGCAAAATCGCGCAGGAAGAAATCGAATACCTGCAGGCCCGTGGTCTCGATGAGGACGAAGCAACGTCCACCATCGTGCGCGGCTTCCTCAATGTCGAAATGGACGGCCTGCCCAGCGAACTGCAGACCGCCATCGAAGAGCAGATTAACCAGCTCGACGCCAGCGACGCCATGTAGCGACGCATGCAGAGCTTCCGCGCTTTTCAAGGCGCCCCGGTCCGCAGACCGGGGCGCCTTTTTCGTTTGGACGGACGGTGGAGGGAGTGCCGCCCATTTTGTGCTCCGCAGGCTTAAGGATTTCATCCTTAAGAATCCTGTTCATACGCCACGTTTTCCACGACCGAGGCGGCTGCAATCATGGCCTTTCGTCAGCCTTGAGCGGGGCGGGGGACTGTCCATGGGTGCGGCCGCGCAGAGCCCTTTTTTCGGGCTGGCTTCCAGCCCGAAAACCTCGGGATTT
>NZ_JBUDSW010000061.1:0-15700 GCF_054921475.1 Desulfobaculum sp.
CCGGAATGTCCGGAAAAGAAACACGCCGACGACGAGCGTCTGCGCCTGCTTGCGGATATGGAAAACACCCGCAAGCGCCTTGAGCGCGACAAGGACGAGTTCCGCAAGTTCGCCGCCGACAAGATTCTGGGCGACATGCTGCCCATTCTGGACAACCTGGACCTTGCCCTGCAGCACGCACCTGACGACGAAGCCTGCAAGAACTTCGTCCTTGGCGTGCAGATGACGCACAAGATGTTCCTCGACACCCTTGCGGGGCACAACCTTGAGCCTTTGGGCGAAGTGGGCGAAGAATTCTCCCCCGAAATCCACGAGGCCGTGGGGCAGGAAGAGCGCGAAGGCATGGAGGCCGGGCGCGTCGCAACGCTGATGAAAAAGGGCTACAGGCTCAACGGTCGCCTGCTGCGTCCGGCCATGGTTGTGGTGAGCAACTAGCCCCCAACCAACCCCGTCGCCTGCGCTTTTGGTGAAAAAATTTTCACTCCCCTCTTTACAGCCGGGTCAGGCGCATTACTTTGAACAGCGTAAGTGACAAACGACTTTTCACGTCGAAAGTTTTTTCCAAGAGGAGGAATTCATAATATGGGCAAAATCATCGGTATCGACCTGGGAACCACAAACTCCTGTGTCTATGTGATGGAAGGCAAGGACCCCAAGTGCGTCTCCAACCCTGAGGGTGGCCGCACAACCCCGTCCATCATCGCCTTCACCGATAAGGAACGCCTCGTGGGCGAACTGGCCAAGCGCCAGGCCGTCACGAACTCCGACAAGACCGTCTTCGCCGTTAAGCGCCTGATGGGCCGCAAGTTCGAGGATCCGGCCATTAAGGGCTGGGCCGACAACTGCCCTTACAAGATTGCCGCGCACTCCAACGGCGATGCCTACGTTGAACTCGACGGCAAGCTGCTCAGCCCCGCAGAGCTGTCCGCGAACATCCTGCAGAAGCTGAAGTCCGACGCCGAATCCTACCTCGGCGAGACCGTTACCGAGGCCGTTATCACCGTTCCGGCCTACTTCAACGACTCGCAGCGTCAGGCCACCAAGGACGCAGGCCGCATCGCCGGTCTTGAGGTGAAGCGCATCATCAACGAGCCGACCGCCGCGTCCCTCGCCTATGGCTTCGACAAGAAGGCCAACGAAAAGATTGCGGTGTTCGACCTTGGCGGCGGCACCTTTGACATTTCCATCCTCGAAGTCGGCGACAACGTCGTGGAAGTCCGCGCCACCAACGGCGACACCTTCCTCGGCGGCGAAGACTTCGACAACCGCGTCATCGACTACCTCGTTGAGGAGTTCAAGCGCGAAAACGGCATCGACCTTTCTCAGGACCGCATGGCCCTGCAGCGCCTCAAGGAAGCCGCAGAAAAGGCCAAGAAGGAACTGTCCTCCTCCATGGAGACCGAGGTCAACCTGCCGTTCATCACCGCTGACCAGACCGGCCCCAAGCACCTGCTGGTGAAGCTGTCCCGCGGCAAGCTGGAGCGTCTGGTGGAAGACCTTGTGGCCCGCACCGTGGAGCCCTGCAGGAAGGCCCTGTCCGACGCCGGCCTGTCCGCGTCCGACATCGACGAGATTATCCTCGTCGGCGGCATGACCCGCATGCCCCTCGTGCAGCAGAAGGTCACCGAGTTCTTTGGCAAGGAGCCCAACCGCAGCGTGAACCCTGACGAAGTGGTCGCCATGGGCGCATCCATTCAGGGCGGCATCCTCGCTGGCGACGTGAAGGACGTGCTGCTCCTCGACGTCACCCCGCTGTCCCTCGGCATCGAGACCCTTGGCGGTGTGTGCACCAAGCTCATCGAGCGCAACACCACCATCCCGACCAAGAAGAGCCAGGTCTTCACCACGGCGGCTGACAACCAGCCCTCCGTGTCCATCCACGTGCTGCAGGGCGAGCGCCCCATGGCCGCGGACAACAAGACCCTTGGCCGCTTCGAGCTGACCGGCATCCCGGCCGCCCCCCGCGGCGTGCCGCAGATTGAGGTCACCTTCGACATCGACGCCAACGGCATCGTCAACGTTTCCGCCAAGGACACCGGAACGGGCAAGGAACAGTCCATCCGCATCACCGCCTCCAGCGGTCTGTCCGAGGACGAGATTGAAAACCTCGTCAAGGAAGCTGAAAACCACGCAGAAGAGGACAAGGCCAAGCAGAAGCTCATCGAAGCCCGCAACCAGGCCGACACCCTCATCTACACCACCGAGAAGTCCATCACGGACCTGGGCGACAAGCTCGACAGCGCCGTGAAGACCGACATCGAGACCAAGGTTGAAGCGCTGAAGAAGGCCATGGAAGGCGACGACCTCGCCGAAATTGAAGCCGCAACCAGCGCCCTCGCCGAAGCCTCCCACAAGCTGGCTGAGCAGCTCTATGCCCAGCAGCAGGACGGTCAGGACGCCGGTGCTCAGGCTGGCGGCGCACAGGCTGGCGGCGCAGCCAAGGACGACGATGACGTCGTTGATGCCGACTACAAGGAAGTCTAAAAACCATTCGGCGAAGTACCGCGGGGCCACCGGCCCCGCGCTTGCCTTCGCTCTGGAACGGGTATAGCTTGGCCTGTCCGCTCATCATGGGCGGACAGGCCGATTTTTATATCCAGCCCATAGCGGCGACACCCCGAACACCACTTATGCCGATGAAAAACGCACGCGACCGTTCCCCATATTCGCCAGCGGCCCGCTATGCCGCCCTGTTTCTGATGCTCCTGTTTCTTGTGACGGCCCTTGGCTGTGGCAAGAAATCCCTCCCCACCACACCAGAGCCCATGCCCGGCACGCCGCGCGCCCTTCCGCTGGACCAGCGGGCCGAAAACGCATGGAAGGCCAAGGACTACAGCGAGAGCGAAATGCTCTATGCGCGCCTTTTGGAGCGTGGCGGCCTTGCCGCCGCTGATGAGCGCCTTGCCCTGATGCGCCTTGGGCAGAGCGCCGTCAAAAACGGCCACGCCCACATTGCGCTGGACGCACTGGACACGCTGGCCACCACCGACCCCACGGTCCGCGACGCGTGGGACTGGCACATCATCTTTGCCGACGCCATGGACCTGCTGGGCAAGCGCGCCGAAGTCCGCCGGCACCTCACCGGCCTGCTGCACGACGACAGCCGCCCGTGGGAACTGCGCTTTAAGGCAGGCATCACCTTGGCGCGCCTGCAGTGGGTGGATCAGGAGCTGGACAATGCCATGCGCACGCTGGATGGCATCTATGCCAACTCCCCCGAACCCGCGGAGCTGTCCCATGGTCAGCTGGAACGCGCCCTTGCCGTGGAACTGCGCGACGAGCGGGCAGACATCCTTGACGCCCTCGTGGACATCATTCCCCCCTCCCGGCAAAACGACTTTCCCTACACCATCATCCGTCTGGAAAAAGCCCGCCGCCTCGCCCTGAATGAGGACACGTGGTCCAGCGCGTGGCATAGCCTGAGCCGCCTCTCCCGCGAGGGGAACTTTGCGGACAAGGGACTGGTCAGCAGCATCCTTGCCCCGCTTCTGGAGCAGCGCGACGTGCCCGAAGAGGCCGGCGGCATCGCCCTTGCCCTGCCCCTGTCCGGTCCCTACGGCGAAATCGGCTGGAAGATTCTGCGCGGCGCGGGCGTGGCCCAGTGGCGCATCCTGATGCAGGGTGGGCACATGAACATCCGTGTCATCAACACCGCCGCCCATGGCTGGCAGCAGAAGCTGGCGGCCCTGCCGGACACGATCCGTGTGGTGGGCGGTCCCCTGCGCATCAGCACCTTTAAGACCATCCACGCCAACGGCCTGACGGACGAGAGGCCCTACTTTGCCTTTCTGCCCAGCCTCGGCAGCGCCCGCGAGGGCCGCGACGCATGGCGCTTTTTCTCCAGCCCGCAGGATCAGGTCAGCACCCTCTTGGACCTTGCCGTTGATGCCTACGGCATCACCGACCTTGCGGCCCTGCACCCGGATGAGCCGTTCGGCACGCGCCTGACGGAGATTTTCCGTGCGGAGGCCGAAGCGCGTCTTGCCAGCGTGAACGCAACCGAAAGCTATCCGCCGTCCGCTCCCACCAAGTGGGGGGCGCCGGTGCGCCGCCTTGTGAACACGCCAAAGCTTGACGAAAACGGCGAAGAACAGCAAAAATCTGTGCTCGCCAACGGCGACCCGCTGCCCCCGAACCCGCCCTTCAAGGCGCTGTTCATGCCGGACGGCTGGGCGCAGGCCGAGCAGCTGGTGCCGCAGCTGTTCTTTTATGACGAAGACCGCCTGCTGCTTATGGGGCCGTCCCTGTGGGCGCAGGGCATCGCCCGGGACAATGACATCGAGGCGCGCTACTTCCGCCTTGCGGTGTTCCCCGGCGCATGGTGGGACGACAATCCCTCCCCGGCCGCGCAGCAGTTGCGCACCGCCCTTGAGCAGGACGGGTTAGGCGCTCCGGATTTCTGGATTGCCCTCGGCTACGATTTCGTCCATTTTGCGCAGGCCCTCGGCCCGGTGAAGAGCACGTGGTCCTCCCGCGTCAACTCCGCCGTGCACGACGCGCAGTCCATCACATGGAGCATGGCTCCCATCCAATGGGACGACGCGGGCAAGGCCCATCAGCAGATGTTCCTGTTCCAACCCACGTCCAGCGGCTTTGTGCCCGTGGACAAGGACCGCCTGAAGGCCCGCCTTGACCGCGTGCGCGCCCAGCATGCCGAGCGCGTGCAGATGCTGAAGGACAAAAGCGAGCTGGAGGAGCTGAAAAAGCTGCTCAAGAACGGCAACACCAGCGGCACGCTGGACCAGCGCGTCCGCACACTGCTTGAGAAACTCAATCGCCGCGCCGACGAAACCGGCGCAGATGCGCAGCAGGACAGCCTGCAATAAGACGGGCGTCTACGCCCCCCTAAGGAGACCACGTTATGAAAATCAGTCCCGAACAGGTCGCTTCTGTGGCCCGTCTGGCCCGGCTTAGCTTGGGCGACGAGGAACTCGCCCGCTTTGCAGGGCAGATTGACGATATTCTGAACTACATGGACCAGCTGGGCGAAGCCGACACCGAAAACGTGGAGCCGCTGTACTCCCCGGTGGAGCACGTCTCCCGCCTGCGTGAGGACGAAGTCCGCCGCGACTGCGAGCGCGAGGACGTCCTTGGCAACGCGCCCGAGCACGACGGCAGTTCCTTCATCGTGCCCCGCATCGTCTAGAGCCACGGCAAACAGACTCTTTTTTAAGGATTCACATATGTCCGAGCTGACCACAAAGACACTGACAGAACTGCGCGACATGCTTGCCAGCGGCAGCATCAGCGCCACCGAAGCCACGCAGGCCTGCCTTGACCGCATCGCGGCCACAGAGGACCGCGTCGGCGCGTTCACCTCCGTTCAGGCCGAGGCCGCCCTTGATTACGCCAAGGCCCTCGACGCCGAAGGCCCGCAGGCCGACAAGCCCCTGTGGGGCGTGCCCGTCAGCGTCAAGGACATCCTTGCCACCAAGGATGCCCCCACCACCTGCGCCTCCAAGATTCTGGAAAACTTTACGCCCTTCTACGACGCCACCGCCGTGGCCCGCCTGCGCGACGCCGGCGCGGTCATCATCGGCAAGACCAATATGGACGAGTTCGCCATGGGCTCCTCCACGGAAAACTCCGCCTTTGGCGTCACCCGCAACCCGTGGGACACCACCCGCATCCCCGGCGGCTCCAGCGGCGGTTCCGCCGCCAGCGTGGCCGCAGGGCAGTGCTTTGGCTCCCTCGGTACGGACACGGGCGGCTCCATCCGCCAGCCTGCGTCCTTCTGCGGCTGCGTGGGCCTCAAGCCCACCTACGGACGCGTCTCGCGCTACGGCTGTGTGGCCTATGCCTCCAGCCTTGACCAGATTGGCCCGCTGACGCGCTCCGTCCCGGACGCCGCGCTGCTGCTCTCCGCCATTGCGGGCTACGACGAGCGCGACTCCACCTCCGTGGACTGCCCGGTGCCGGACTACGTGGCCGCCGCCAACGAGCGGCAGGACCTGACGGGCGTCCGCCTTGGCATGCCCAAGGAATACTGGGCCAACGGCCTCGCTCCCGAAGTGGAAAAAGGCTGCCGCGCCGCCATCAAGCGCGCCGAAGAACTGGGCGCGCAGCTGGTGCCCGTGGACCTGCCGCACACCAAGTACGGCATCGCCAGCTACTATATTATCGCCATGGCCGAAGCCAGCTCCAACCTTGCGCGTTTTGACGGCGTCCGCTATGGCAAGCGCGCGCAGGGCGCACATGACCTCATCGACATGTACACCGCCTCGCGGAGCGAAGGCTTTGGCGACGAGGTCAAACGCCGCATCATGCTGGGCACCTACGTGCTCTCCGCCGGGTACTACGACGCCTACTACCGCAAGGCCGCACAGGTGCGCCGTCTGGTCCGTCAGGACTACCTCGACGCCTTTGAACAGTGCGACATCATCTGCGGTCCGGCTTCGCCCGTCACGGCGTGGGGCCTTGAGGAAAAGACGGACGACCCGCTTCAGATGTACCTGATGGACGTCTACACCATCAGCCTGAACCTTGCGGGCCTGCCCGGCATTTCCCTGCCTGTCGGCCTTGGCGAGGACACGGGTATGCCCGTTGGCCTCCAGCTTCTCGGCCCGGCCTTCGCGGAAGACCGATTGCTTGCCGCGTCCGGCGCGCTCATGCGCGGACTGGCCCCCTTGCCCGCGCCAAAGGGCCTGGAATAAAACGACATCACTCGAAGCCCCGCTCTGCGGGGCTTCGACGTATCCTGCACAACGTGCAAAAAGAAACGAACTGCATATGAAGACAGCGGTAGCCGTCAGCGGCGGTACGGATAGCCTGTTCACCCTCGTTCTGCTCAAGGAGCGTGGGCTGGACCTGTTTGCCGTGCACGCCCACTTTCTTCCGCCTTCGCCCGCCACGGCGCAGGCCCTTGAGGGGCTGGAGCGCCAGTGCGCAAGCCTCGGCGTCCCCTTCACCGCCGTTGACCTCTCCCGGGAGTTTGACGAGCAGGTCATCTCGCCCTTTGTCCAGTCCTACGTGGACGGCGAAACGCCCAATCCGTGCTCCCGGTGCAATCCGGCCATGAAGTTCGGCCTGCTCTTTGATGCGGCGCGAAGCATGGGCGCGGACAGCATCGCCACCGGCCACTATGCCCGCATGGTCCACGCAGGCGGCAGGCAGGTGCTCCGGCGCGGCGAGGACCCGGTGAAGGACCAAAGCTACTTCCTCTCCCTCGTCCCAGCAGGCCGGCTGGCCCACGCCGTCCTCCCCCTTGGGGAGTGGCACAAGACCGACGTGCGCGGCGCGCTGGTTGAGCGCGGCATCACCCCGCCCCTGCCGTCCGAGAGTCAGGAAATCTGCTTTGTGCCGGATGACGACTACTGCACCTTCTTGCAGTCGCGCGTGGATACGCTGCCCGGTCCCGGTCCCATCACCCTTGCGGACGGCACGGCGCTCGGCAGGCATAATGGCCTGTGGCGCTACACCCTAGGCCAGCGCCGGGGCATTGGCGTGGCATGGTCCGAGCCCCTCTACGTGGTGGGCAAGAACACCGCCGCCAACACGCTTATCGTCGGCCCCAAGGACGAGCTTCCCGCCCCCGGCTGCGAAGTCACGGACGTGAATATCCTCGTCCCGGCGCACGAGTGGCCGGAGACGGTTCTTGTGCAGACGCGCTACCGCCAGCGGCCCAAGCCCGCGACGGTGACCCTTGGCGAGGACGCCATGCATATTGCCTTCATTGAACCCCATACCCGCCCAACGCCCGGACAGGTGGCCGCCGTCTACGACGCTGACGGCACCGTTCTCGCCGGTGGCATCATCACAGCATGAACAGCGTCAAAACGTTCCATATTTCCACCCTCGGCTGCAAAATCAACCAGTACGAAAGCCAGTCCATCCGCGAGGCATGGACCAGCGCGGGCTACGCCGAAGCGGCCGACCCCGCCGGGGCGGACATCATTTTGCTGAACTCCTGCGCCGTTACCGCGCAGGCCGTGCGCGACCTGCGCCAGCGCACCCGCAAGCTCAGCCGCACCGCGCCGCAGGCCCGCATCATCATCACCGGCTGCGCCGCGCAGGTGATGCAGGATGACCTTGCCAAGGACTTTGAGGACGCCCTCATCATTCCGCAGTCGAGCAAGGAAGAACTCCTCACCCTGCCCATGGCTCACGACGCCGCCCAGCCATCCTGCACGCCCGAGCCTTCTTGCGCGCAGCAGCATGCGGACGGCTCAGACACAGCCGCGCCGCACTTCCCCGAGTTTTCCATCACGGGCTACAACCGCGTGCGCGCGGTGGTGAAGGTGCAGGACGGCTGCACCCACCGCTGCACCTATTGCATCATCCCCAGCACACGCGGCGCATCGGTCAGCCGCCCCATGCAAGGCGTTGCCGACGAGGTCCGCCGCCTGTTCGAAGCCGGATGGCACGAGGCCACACTCTCGGGCATCAACCTGCGCCAATTCGGGCGCGACCTGCCCGGCTCCCCGGACTTCTGGGACCTGCTTGAATATCTGGAGGGCGAACTTGCGCCGGACTGGGCCGGCAACGCGCGCCTGCGCATCAGCTCGCTGGACCCGGCGCAGCTCACGGACCGCGCCCTTGAGGTGCTGGCCGCCTCGCGTCTGACCAGCCCGCAACTGCATATTTCCCTGCAAAGCCTTGCTCCGGCGGTGCTGCGGCGCATGGGCCGTGGCCACTACGGCCCGGACGAGGTCGCCGCATGGGTGGAGCGCCTGCGCGGCGTGTGGCCGCTTTTTGGCCTTGGAACGGACCTTATCGCAGGCTTTCCCGGTGAAACCGACGAGGACTTCCAGCAGACCCTTGCGGCTTGCAGGGCCTTGCCGCTTTCCTACGCGCATGTTTTCCCGTATTCTCAAAGGCCGGGAACCCCGGCCGCGCGCTATCCCCAGCAGGTGCCGCAAGCGGTTAAGAAAGACCGCGCGCGCCAGCTGCGAGAGGTGGCGGCGGACAAGAAGGCGGACTTCCTTGCCACACTGGCCGGGCAGGAGCGTCTTGACGTGGTTTTGGAAAAGCTGTCCCCGGCGCGCGGCATCTGCCAATATTACGCAGACTGCCGCTTTACGGCCGATGTTCCGGGCGGCGAGCTGCGCAGCATGGTGGCGGCGCGCCCCGTGGGGGTAGACGGCACCACCCTGTTGGTTCACCCCGCAGAGTGAGCCTGTAGTGTCAAAGCGCCAACACCTATGGACATCGCGGGAAAAGGCGACTAACACACCCACACCACTACATCCAAAGAACACGACGCCCAATGGTCCGCCAGTGGGCGTCTTCAGCACATACGACGGGGGAGAACGCCTCCCCTCCCCAAAGGAAAGGGTAGAATGATCAAAAGCATGACAGGCTTCGGCCGCTACGCATCACAGGGTGACGGCTGGTCGCAGGCATGGGAAATCCGCAGCGTCAACGGCCGCCATCTGGACCTGAAGTGGCGTTTGCCGTCCAGCGTCCGCTCCCTTGAGACACGGTTTGAAAAAATCGTCCGCGAGCACGCCACCCGTGGCCGCGTGAATGTGCAGCTCAACCTGCAAATCTCCCGCCCGGACATCCTTGGCCTTTCGCTGAACAGCACCATGGCCACCGCCATGCTCGACCAAATCAGCGCCTTCGCCACCGAGCGCGGCGACGACTTTACGCCGGACTACATGCGCCTTATGGGCATGTCCTTTTTGTGGGAAGACAGCTCCAGCGAGCCGGACCCCACCCTGCAGGCCGGTCTGGAAGAAGGCCTCATCAAGGCCCTTGATGACTGGAACGACGCCCGCCACATCGAAGGCGAAGCCATGAAGGACGACCTCCTCGTGCGCGTTAAGCGCCTCTCCGGCTGGCTGGACCAGCTCAAGGAGCGCACCCCGCAGGTGAAGGAAACCCGCTTTGAAACCGTGGAAAAGCGCATGCAGACCGTGCTGGACAAATACAGCGTGGAACTGGATCAAGACCGCCTGCTGCAGGAAATCGCCGTCATTTCCGACCGCATCGACGTCACCGAAGAGCTTACCCGCCTAGACGCCCACCTCGTGCGCCTTGACGAAGTGATGCAAAACGGCGGCGACGCAGGCAAGCGGCTGGACTTCATCCTTCAGGAGTGCTTCCGCGAGATCAACACCTGTGGCAACAAGGCGCAGGACACTGACGTCAGCCGCCTTGTGGTAGACTTTAAGGCCGAGCTCGAGAAATGCCGCGAGCAGGTCCAGAACATCGAATAACACAGCCAACCTTCACAACACATACGAGTTATGATTATGCAAAAAAACGGTCTGCTCAACATCGGCTTCGGCAACTTTGTCGTAAGCACACGGGTTATCGCCATTGTCAACCCGTCGTCCTCGCCCATGCGCAGACTGCGCGAAGACGCACGGCAGGCGGGCCGCCTCATCGACGCGACCCAGGGCCGCAAGACCCGCTCCATCATCATTTCCGATTCCAACCATGTCATCCTCTCCGCCATTCAGGCCGAGACGATTGGACAGCGCTTCAGCCAGGAGGACGAAGAGAATGAATAACCGCCGCGGGCTGATGCTGGTCATCTGCGCCCCCTCCGGTACCGGCAAGAGCACGCTCATCCGCCGACTGCGCGAGGAATTCCCGCGTATTTCATTCTCCATCTCCTACACCACCCGTCCCGCGCGCGAAGGCGAACGGGACGGGGTGGACTACCACTTCGTCAGTATGGAGCGCTTCCGCGCACTGGCCGCAGAAGGCTTCTTTGCCGAATGGGCCGAGGTGCACGGCAACTGCTACGGCACCCCCAAGCAGGCCATCCTTGACCTGCTGGAAGAAGGGCAGGACATCCTGTTCGACATCGACGTGCAGGGCGCGCGCCAGCTGCGGCAGAACACGGGCGAAGGCAGCTTCATCTTCCTGCTGCCCCCCACCATGACCGCACTGCGCCAGCGTCTGGAAAACCGCAATACCGACGATGACGACACCATCCGCCGCCGCATCGACAACGCCCCCGGCGAAATCGCCAAGGCGACGGAGTTCGACCACTGGATCATCAACGATGACCTCGACTCTGCCTACAGGCTGCTCAAAAGCGTCTACCTCGCCGAGGGAACACGTCCGCGCCTGATGCCCGGATTGCTGGAGCGCATCCTCCACGTCAAACCCGAAGCCGAATAGACAAGGAACGTACATGGCCGAACTCGTCCTCGCCCTCGATTTCCCCGACAGCGACAGCGCCCTTGCCATGGCAGAGCGCGTCAAGGGCCGCCTGACATGGGTCAAGGTCGGCCTTGAGCTGTATACCGCCACCGGCCCCGGCATCATCACGGCCCTGACGGATATGGGTTTTAAGGTCTTTGTGGACCTCAAGTTCATGGACATCCCCAACACCGTGCGTGGCGCGGTCCGCTCCGCCGTTGTGGCCGGGGCGGACATGGTCAACGTGCACGCCTGCGGTGGCCGCCGCATGCTTATGGCCGCGCGTGAAGGCCTTGGTGACGGCGCGCAGATCACCGGGCGCTCCCCGCTGCTCTTTGCCGTCACCGTGCTGACCAGCATGGACGAAACGGACCTCGCCCTGCCGGACGGCGTCACCGTCGCCGATGTGGCGCTTGGCTACGCCCGCCTTGCCGCAGACTGCGGACTGGACGGCGTGGTCTGCTCCGGGCACGAAGCCCCCGCCATCAAGGACGCCTGCGGCGCGGACTTCATGTGCCTGACGCCGGGCATCCGCCTTGCCGCAGCAGGCGACGACCAGCGCCGCGTTATGACGCCCGCCAAGGCCGTTGCCGCCGGGTCGGACTTCCTCGTCGCCGGACGGCCCATCACTGGCGCAGATTCCCCGGCCGAGGCGACTGCGGTTTTCCTTGAACAGATGGCGTCTGTCGTTTTATAACGCACGAAAGGGGTACGTCATGACTGATGAGCATACACAACACAGCTCGCACGCTCCCGGGCACAAGGATCACATCAAGGGTGTGTTCTCGTCCCAGACCGTGCAGAAGGTTGGCACTGGAACCACCACCCGTAAAACCATCAAGAAAACCTTCTGGTACGCTCTAGAAGGTGACGACGGCACGGTTCTCGTGCAGCCGCTCAACGTCAACTACGTCCCCGCCGGCGCCAAGCGCAGCGTCCCGCGCGATGAATTCCTTGAGAAGTTCTCGCCGGAGCCGGAATTCTACGTCTCCAACGTGTTCCCCAAGATGAAGGAGCTCCAGCAGAGCGTGGAAAGCGGCGAAAAGCACCGCGAAAAGGGCGAAACCTTCAGCGCGGAGCTGGAGTTCAACAACGCCCTGAGCATCGACGAGGAAAACGTCCGCGCCAACTTCGGCCTTGGGCTGACCTATCTCGAACGCGGGGACGACGCCAAGGCCAACGACATCTTCGAGCGCCTCGTCAAGCTGGACGCCGCCTTTGAACCGGAGCACAAGCACCTGTTCAACGAGTTCGGCATCAACCTGCGCAAGAACAAGATGCTCGACCAGTCCGTGGACTACTACGCCCGCGCGCTGGAGCTTTCTACCGAGGATGAGCACCTGCACTACAATATTGCGCGGGTCTGCTTCGACAAGGAAGACTGGGGCGGCGCGGCCAAGAGCCTGATGCAGGCCCTTGAACTGAACGCCAACTTCGAAGAGGCCGGAAAGTTCCTTGAATGGCTCAAGGAAAAGGGCCTTGTGGACAGCGAAGGCAACGCCATTCAGGGGGCAACACCCCCTGCTCCCAAGAAAAAAGGTGCAAAAAAATCCAGCGCGAATTATAATGTTCAACTATGATGTCACATGACAAGGGCTCCGAACTTCTGTCCAGTGTCACAGCGCTCAAGGACGATCTGCCGTTCTCGCCGCAGATTCTCACGACCCTGTTCGCCCAGACGGACGAAGATTCCAAGGCATCCCTTGGTGACATCGCAGACAGCATCGCCGCCGATCAGGGCCTGACCGTTAAGGTCCTCTCCATGGCAAATTCCGCATATTACGGCCTGCAGTCCGAGGTAGAATCCCCGGCGCGGGCCGTTTCCCTTTTGGGGCTGGAGACCATCCGCTGTCTGGTGCTGGGCATTGGCGTCAAGGGGCTGGCCGCCAAGATGAAACGCGGCGTGTTGGACCTCAAGAAATACTGGCGGCATCAGCTTATTACCGCCGCCACGGCCAAGCACATCGCCTGCCACGTCAGCACCCTGCCCATTGCCAAGGACGCCGAACCGCTCATCCCGGACCAAATCTTCACGGCGGGGATGCTCCACGACTTTGGCAAACTGCTCACCGCCCTACTGCGGCCAGAGGACTGGGAGCGCATCACCCAGTTGGCCAAGGACGAATCCCTCTCCATCGCCGAAGCCGAGGACGAATACTGGGGGCTGGAGCACGGCGTGGTTGGCGCCATGGCTCTGCGGTCCATGAATCTGCCGCCGTCGCTGACCGAACCGGTCAACTGGCACCACGCCCCAACCAATGCCCCGGACCACGTCCTCCACGCCAAGATTCTGTGCCTCGCGGACGCCATGGCCGTGCGCTTTGACGGCCCGGACCGCAAAGTCGCCGGACCATGGGAAGGCATCCTTGAGGAATTCGACCTCGACATGGACGCCCTAATGGCCGACGTTGCCGAACTCGCCGAAGACGAAGGCATCAGCGACCTGCTGCGCGCCCTCACCTAACGCCCCGCATCCATCCAGAGCGTACCGCCCGCAGTGGCCCGCCATCCCCAACGGCGGCGCCCGCCACACGCCCGCGCCCGCAGCTGGTTGACGCCACAGCGCAGGACCACTACACCGCTAGTGACGGTATAACGAACGACTCACCGAGGCTTCATCAATGTCGAAAATATGGATTCCCCGCCCCAATGGCTCCGAAGCGCCTTCGGACATCGCCACATGGGCCGACTCACTCAGCGTGACGCCCCTCATCGCCAACCTGCTGTGGCAACGCGGCCAGCACAGCCTGCAGGATATGGATATTTTTCTGACTCCCGGACTCAAACATCTGGCCCCGCTGGACGCCCTGCCCGGCCTCATGGACGCCGCGCAGGTACTGGCCGATGGCCTCACCGCCGGCAAGACCTTTGCCGTGTGGGGCGACTACGACGTGGACGGCGTCACCTCCACAGCGCTGGTGACGGACTTTTTGGAGCGCCGGGGCTACACCGCGCGCCACCACCTGCCAAACCGCTTCACCGAGGGCTACGGCCTGAATATCGAAGGCCTTGAAGCCCTCGCCGCCGAAGGCGTCGACCTGCTGCTGACCGTGGACTGCGGCATCACCAGCATTGACGAAATCGCCCGCGCCAAGGAGCTTGGCATGACGGTTGTCGTCTCCGACCATCACCTTCCCGGCGAGGCCCTGCCCGCGGCTGACGCCGTGGTGGACCCGCGCCTTGCGGACTGCCCCTGCCCGGACCTTGCCGGTGTGGGCGTGGCCTTTTTGCTGATGGCCGCCCTCAACCGCCTGCTGCCCGGCGACCCCATCGACGTGCGCCAATTCCTCGACCTTGTCGCCCTCGGCACCGTGGCCGACGTGGTCAAACTGCAGGGCGAGAACCGCATCCTCGTCAAAAACGGCCTGCTCCTGCTGGGCGAAGCGCGCCGCCCCGGCGTTGCCGCCCTCAAGGAAGCTAGCGGCTTCTCGCCGTCCGCCGCCCTTGGCGCAGGACAGGTGGGCTTTGGCCTTGGCCCGCGCATCAACGCCGCAGGGCGCATCGGCGAAGCGGAAAACGCGCTGAAGCTCCTGCTGGCCAAAGACTACGACACCGCGCGCCCCCTTGCCGCCAAGCTGGATACCCTCAATACCGAGCGCCGCTCCACCGAGGACACCATCCTCAAGCAGGCCAAGGAACAAGCTGAACAGCAACTGGACCGCATCGGGCTGGTACTCTACCACCCGGACTGGCACCCCGGCGTCATCGGCATTGTGGCTTCGCGCATTGTGGAGGCGCACTACCGCCCAACGCTCATCATCACGCAGGAAAACGGCCACCTGAAAGGCTCCGGGCGCAGCACCAAGGAATTCGACCTCTACGCCGGACTCTGCGATTGCGCAGACACCCTCCTCGGCTTTGGCGGGCACAAACAGGCCGCAGGGCTCTCCCTTGAGGAAGCCAATCTGGACGCCCTGCGGGACGCCTTTGACGCAGCCGTTGCCAAACAGTGCGGCGATGAGCCACTCACCCCCACTCTCTACGTGGACGGCGAGCTGGCCTTTGCGGACATCGACTTCACCTTGCTCAAGGAACTGGAACTCCTCCAGCCCTACGGCATGGGCAACGCCGAACCGGTGTTCACCTCCCGCGCAGTGCGCGTGCAGCGACGCCGCGTGTTCGGCAAGAACCACGTCAAGCTGGACCTTGTGGAGCCGGACTCCGGCGTCTGCCTCAGCGCCAAGGCGTGGCGGCAGGCCGAGCATATCCCGCCGCACATCGAGGGCGCATCCGTGCAGTTGGCCTTTACGCCCAAGATTGACCGCTACCGCGGCACGGCCTCCATCGACCTGCAAATCAAGGACTGGAAGACCGTCTAGCTGGCGGGTGGAGCGTCCGGCGCCTCCGGCGCAACGCCTGGCACGTACGCCGCGCGGCGTCCCACAGCGGGCCCGCCCCGCTCCTCTCCCACACCGGACATTCCTCCTTGTGGGAAAAGCCAAATCAGCCAGCGCACAGCGCATCCGCCGCGCAGACGCCTCTTACCACACGCACAAGCCGCCGCCCCGATTCACCGGGACGGCGGCTTTTTCATGCTCATGCGTGGCGCACAGGCGCACACCATGGCCGCGCAGGTTTGCGCGCCTGCACCACATCTTCAGGG
>NZ_JBUDSW010000062.1:0-15622 GCF_054921475.1 Desulfobaculum sp.
GGTATCAGGCAGATTGTAAGTCACCTCATACCCTTGAGCCGCCGGAGGCCCTCTTCACTCTTTCTTTTCTTTGGCGGCTTGTCGCCAGTTGACGCCGGTGCTGTCGAGTCCGTTTCCGGCGTCGTAGATGCCGACGATGGCGTCCGAGACGATGGTGGAGTGTGCGCGGCGGGAGTACTTGAGAATATTGACGTAGTCGGCTTCGTAGCCGCCGGTGCTGGTCCACCCGCCGCAGCGGGTGACGACGAGGTCGCGTGTGGCGCAGATGCAGAGGGGGTCGATGTTTGTGGGGCGCACGAGGGGCTTGTCGGGGTCGTGTACGGGCAGCTGGGGCACATTGGGGAAGGCGCGGGACGTGTCAATTGGCGCGATGTGCAGGTCGGCGTGACGGGCCGCGTAGTGAATGCGCAGGGCGTCTGACGTGAGGGCGTTGTCGTCGTCGAGGAAGATGACGTGCGTGCCGCGGCTGGCGCGAAGGAGCGCGTGACGTACGGCGTTGCCGTAGTCGCCGTCGCGTGGGAGGTCGTAGAAGCGGACGAAGTCCGGCGCGGGCGCGCCGTCTGGGGCAACGCGGGGGCCGGTGACGCCGTCGTAACCGACGAGCATTTCGATGCGCGCGTCGGGGGCATCGGTCGCGGTGAGAGCCTGATGGGCTGTGGCGACGCTGGCGATGGCGGCGAAGAGAGCGCGGGGACGCGCACCGGTGCTGGGTGTGATTATACTATAGATAATGGACGGCATGGATGCTGGCCTCGTGGTCTGGTACGGTGCTGACGATACGCGAGATAGCGCCACGGTAGCCGATGCACGGCGTGCGCGCAAATGTCCGGGGAAAACGTGGCGCCGTGGCGGGATATTTGGGCGAGCGAAGGAGGAGAAGGTGCACCATTCCAAGGGGCTGCGAGGAAGGGTAAAAAATCCGGAGGATGCGCTCTTTGGAAAAAGAGTGTAATATTGGGATATTGCGCGCGTGGGGTGAAAAGAGGCGCTGCCAGAGGCCAAAAAAAGCGACTTTTTTTCAAAATATCCTTGACGGCGGGGTGGCGTCTCTGTAGAGAGTACCTCGTTCGCAACGACGAACCACGAATAGGCCCGTAGCTCAGGGGGAGAGCACTTGCTTGACGCGCAAGGGGTCAGCAGTTCAAATCTGCTCGGGCCTACCATTCGAAATCACAAAGGGAGGCCTCTATGGGTCTCCCTTTATTGCTATTGGTGTCCTGAAAATGGGTGGTCCGCACTGTAGGCGGGAACCCGAACATCTGGAGTGGTCCGCATTGTAGGCGGGAACTTCATCCAAAGAAAGGAGCAGTGACGTGCAGGTTTTGGTTGCCGACAAGGCAGTGGAGGCACAGGCAGGGAAGACGTGCGGAGAAGCCCTCAAAGAGGCCCTCTCCGGCAAGAAGTTCAAAAAAGTCGTCGCGTGTAAGTCCGGCGACGTCACCCTGGACCTGAGCCACGAACTCACCGAGACCGACACCGCTCTCATTCCTGTATACGATGACACCCCCGAAGGTCTGGACGTTATCCGCCACAGCGCGGCCCACATCATGGCCGAGGCCGTGAAGCGTCTTTTCCCGTCCGCGAAGGTGACCATCGGTCCCGCCATTGAGAACGGTTTCTACTACGATTTCGACTTCGAACGCGCATTCACACCTGAGGACCTCGAAGCCATCGAGGCCGAGATGCGCAAGATTATTGCCGCGGATCATGCCTTCTCGTGCAAGGTGCTCCCCAAGGCCGAAGCCAAAGAGCTTTTTGACGGCATGGGCGAGACCTACAAGGGCGAGATTATGGATGATCTGGGTGGTGAAGAATTTTCCATCTACAGCCAGGGCGACTTTGTTGACCTGTGCCGTGGCCCGCACATCCCGTCCACCCGCTTCCTCAAGGCCTTCAAGCTGACCAATTGCGCCGGTGCATACTGGCGAGGCGATGAGAATAACAAGATGCTCCAGCGCATCTATGGCACCGCCTTTGCGAACGAGAAGGACCTGAAAAAGCACCTCAAGCAGATTGAGGAAGCGAAAAAGCGCGACCACAGAAAGCTGGGTCCCCAGCTGGACCTGTTCAGCTTTCAGGAGCGTGGCGGCTCGGGCATGGCCTACTGGCACCCCAAGGGCGCTCTGCTCCGCACTATCCTTGAAGACTTTGTCTCGCGCGAGATGCTTCGCCGCGACTATGATATCGTGCGCACCCCCCAGATCCTGAAGCGGGAACTGTGGGAGGCTTCCGGTCACTACGACAACTACCGTGAGAACATGTACTTCACGGAGATCGACGACCAGCCCTACGGCGTGAAGCCCATGAACTGTGTTGCGCACATGCTTATCTACAACTCCCATCTGCGCAGCTACCGCGACCTGCCGAAGCGCTATTTTGAGTTCGGCGTGGTGCACCGCCACGAGAAGTCCGGCGTGCTGCACGGATTGCTGCGTGTTCGCCAGTTTACTCAGGACGATGCGCACGTCATTTGCCGTCCCGACCAGCTTCAGGACGAGATCAAGGACGTGATGAAGTGGATCCAGGACTTGATGGGTCTGTTTGACTTTGAGTATACTATGGAACTGAGCACGCGCCCGGAGAAGTCCATCGGTTCCGCCGAGGACTGGGAGCGCGCCACCACCGCCCTGAGTGAAGCAATGGACAGCATGGGGCTGCCATATGAAATCAACGAAGGCGACGGTGCGTTCTACGGGCCCAAGATTGATGTGAAACTGCACGATTGTCTCGGCCGTGAATGGCAGTGTTCTACAATTCAGGTCGATTTCACCTTGCCAGAACGATTTGACATGGTTTACATCGGCGAGGATGGTGAGAGACATCGTCCGGTCATGGTCCACAGAGCCATCATGGGTTCGGTGGAGCGTTTCATCGGTGTCCTGACCGAGCACTACGCCGGCGCGTTCCCCACGTGGCTCGCTCCGGAGCAAGCCCGCATCCTGACCGTCACTGACGCTCAGCACGATTTCGCCGTTGAGGCACGCAAGTTCCTCAAGGCACGGGGAATTCGTGTGGAGGCGGATTTGCGTAATGAAAAGCTCGGCTACAAGGTGCGCGAAGCGCAGCTTGAAAAGGTGCCATACATTCTTGTCGTGGGAGACAAGGAAGTAGAGTCCGGAGGCGTCAATGTACGTCTTCGGGGAGAGAATCTGGGGCTTAAGACCCTGGAGGAGGCTGTAAACATGGTTCAGGCAGATAGCCTGGAACCATTCAAACGCGGAGGAATGAGCTATAGCTTCAGCAGCTATTCGTGCCCGGTGTAACAGGCAGATTCGCGCACGCGAAGTGCGGTTGATCGGCGCTGACGGAGAGCAGGCCGGTGTTTTGCCGACTGATGAGGCCCTGCGGATGGCCCAAGAACTTGGGCTGGATCTGGTGGAAGTGGCACCTAATGCCAAGCCGCCGGTCTGCAAGATCATGGACTTTGGCAAGTATAAGTACGAGCAGCAGAAGAAATTGCAGGCTGCCCGGAAAAAACAGTCCGTCGTCCAGATCAAGGAAATCAAGGTTCGCCCCAAGACGGACGAGCATGATTTCAACACCAAGCTCAAGCACGTCCGCCGCTTCCTCGAAGCTGGCGACCGTGTGAAGGTGACCGTGTTCTTCCGAGGGCGAGAGATCGTGCACAAGGATCGTGGTCTCATGATGCTTGAACGCATGGTCGAGGCTGTATCCGACATCGCACGTGTCGAGCAGCAGCCCCGCTCCGAAGGCCGTGTCATGAGTCTTCTGGTTGCACCGCTGGCCAAGAAGCCGTAATCCTCCGCACGTAACGACGCCAAGGCCGCCTGTCGGCCACGCGATATGTCCGGAATAGGAAAACGCTCGGCGGTTCCTGCCACCTCGCGGGGACCGCTGTTTGTGTGCTTTCCACAGCTAAGGAGACAACAATGCCTAAGATTAAGACCAACAGAAGCGCTGCCAAGCGTTTCACCAAGACTGGTTCCGGCAAGATCCGCCGTCGCAAGCAGGGTCTGCGCCACATCCTGACCAAGAAGAGCGCCAAGCGTAAGCGCCGTCTGGGTCAGGGCTCTCTCGTTGATTCGACCAACGAGAAAGCCGTGAAGCGCATGGTTCCCGCGCTGAACTAGTCTGACGACCGTTTTACAACACAACATCCTGTAAATCGTTCTCCCTGCCGTACCGGGGTAACCTTGGGGGTAGGGTAAAGGAGGAAAGGAACGATGAGAGTCAAAAGAGGCGTTAACGCCAAAAGACGTCATAAGAAATATTTGAAGATGGCCAAGGGCTACCGCGGTGCACGCCATGCGCTGTACACCACCGCCCGTGAGACCGTCGAACGCGCACTCGTGTACGCTTACCGCGACCGTAAGGTCCGCAAGCGCGAGTTCCGCAAGCTGTGGATCATGCGTATCAATGCCGCTGCCCGCGAGCACGGCATGTCCTACAGCAAGTTCATGCATGGCCTGAAGCTGGCCGGTGTGGAGCTGAACCGTAAGGTTCTGGCCGACCTCGCCGTTCGTGAGAAGGCTGCCTTCGCCAAGGTGGCAGAGATCGCAAAAGCCAAGCTCGGTTAATCATGTCTGACGCAGGAAAGAAGCTCATAGATGAACTCAAGGCGCTGATCCCGTCCTTTAAGGACGAGCTTGATCAGGCCGGTTCTGCTGAGGCCCTGGAGGAACTTCGTGTGAAGTTCCTGGGCCGCAAGGGCCAGTTGGCGACACTGCTCGCCGGCCTGCGCGACCTTTCCGCCGAAGACCGCCCCGAGGCGGGCAAGACCGGTAACCTGGTCAAGACCGAGCTTACCGATCTGTTTGACGCCCGCGAAAAGGCCCTGGCACAGGAGAAAGAGGACGCCGCCATGGCGACCTTTGACCCCACCATGCCCGGCCGCACTCCCGAGATGGGGTCCTTGCACCCCATTACCACCGTCATGGAGGACATTTGCTCCGTGTTCGGCGGCTTGGGATTCGAGGTGGTCACCGGCCCCGAAGTCGAAACCGACTTCTACAACTTCGAGGCTCTGAACTTGCCCCCCGAGCATCCCGCCCGCGATATGCAGGATACCCTGTACATCACGGATCAGGTGCTGCTCAGGACGCATACCTCGCCGTTGCAGGTTCGGACCATGCTGAAGCGCAAGCCGCCTGTGGCGGTCATCGCGCCCGGCAGGGTCTACCGCCGCGACTCCGACCTGACGCACACGCCCATGTTCCACCAGATCGAAGGATTGCTTGTGGACCACAACGTGAGCATGGCCGACCTTCGCGGCACGCTGACGTCGTTCGTGCGCCAGATTTTCGGTACGGATACCGAAGTGCGCTTCCGTCCCAGCTTCTTCCCGTTCACTGAACCGAGCGCGGAAGTAGATATCAGCTGTGTGATGTGTGGCGGCACCGGTGAAGTCGATGGCGAGCCTTGCCGCGTCTGCAAGCAGACCGGCTGGGTTGAAATCCTCGGCTGCGGCATGGTCGACCCCGAGGTCTTCAAGGCCGTGGGGTACGACCCCGAAGTCTACACCGGTTTCGCTTTCGGTCTCGGTATTGAGCGAGTCGCCATGCTCAAGCACGGCATCGGCGACCTGCGCATGTTCTTCGAGAACGACACGCGTTTCCTGCGACAGTTCTGCTAGGTCCTAACAGACCGGACACTATCGCTGGCAAAGCCCCCGCAACACCGTTGCGGGGGCTTTTTTACACGCGCTAAAAGAGGGCACCCCATGCTGCTTGGCGTCGCGCATGGCCCCTTGACGTGGAAACGCGCCTACTCCGAATCCACCCGTCGGCGCAGTTTTTTTATGGCGCCGCGTTTCTTCTTGCTGTCCACCCGGCGGCGGCGTGAGGCGAGGGTGGGGCGGGTGTTGCGGCGTTTTTTTTGGGTGACAAGGGCCTCGCGCAGGATTTCAGCAAGGCGTTCGAGGGCGAGGGCCTTGTTGCGCTGTTGGCTTCGGGTGTCGCTGACGCTGACGCGCAGCACGCCCCGGCTGTCGAGGCGCGAGCCAAGGCGCGTCATAATGCGCGCCTTTTGGTCTGGGGTCAGGCTTTCGGAGGCCGCCACGTCAAAGACGGCCGTGACGCGGGTTTCCACTTTGTTGACGTGCTGCCCGCCGGGACCGCCGGACCGCGAGGTTTCAAATCCTATTTCCCCATCGGAAATCTGGCAATTGTTGTTGACTTTGAGCATTGCATATCTACCTTTATCCCTTATGCAGGCCCAAAGGGGCCTTACACCTTCATGACTATCAGGAGATGACACATGAAAATAGCGCTTCCGACCAAGACCGTCGACAATGTTGCCGTTGTGGACAGCCACTTTGGCCACTGCGAATATTTTACGGTTGTGACCGTGGACGAGGCCGCCAAGGCTGTGAGCGCCACAACGCGTGTGGACGCTCCCGAGGGCTGCGGCTGCAAGTCCAACGTCGCTGACCTGCTGGCTGCCGACGGCGTCACCGTGATGCTGGCTGGCAACATGGGCCAGGGCGCGGTGGACAAGCTGGCCGGTGTCGGCATACAGGTACTGCGTGGTTGCGATGGCTCCGTTGAGGACATCGTGGCCAAGTGGTTGGCTGGCGAAGTCGAGGACAACGCCGAAATTTGCGACCATCACGACGAAGACGGCCACGCCTGCCATCATGGGCACGAAGCGCCTACCCTGCGTCCGCTGGGGGAATAGTGCCTGACGGACCACGTGTTGCCATACAGCGTTTTCCCATGGACGCCGCGCTGGCGTTTTTTCGTCTTGAGGTGTCCTTCGAGGCGCAGGTAGCATCTCTTGCCGCCTACGTCGAACACTTGGAGGCCGCCTTGGCGGCGTACACCACCGAGACCAAGGTGTCACTCTCCAGTGATGGCGCACGATTTATCATAGCTTTTCTTACAGATGTCGCTCCGCTTGAAAAGGACGGCATGGAAGCGCTGGCTGCGGAAACCGCGGCGGCCTTTCAGGCCGGGCAGGCGGGCGAAAAAGGAACCACCGAATGAGTCAGACCAATTGCCCCTGCGGGTCGGGAAAGGGCTTCGCTGCCTGCTGTGAGCCGTATATCATCGGCGCTGAAGTTCCCGCCACTGCCGAGGCGCTGATGCGCGCCCGCTACAGCGCCTACTGTAACGGCGCGCTGGACTATCTGTACGACACCCTGTGCGCCAAAAAGCGCCCCCACCACGACCCCGAGGCCGTGCGCGAATGGGCGGAGACCAGCACCTGGGTGGGGCTGACCGTCCATTCCACCAAGGACGGCGGCCCGGATGACAACATCGGCGAAGTGGAATTCACCGCCACTTACGAGCAGGGCGGCGTGCGCCACGAGCACACCGAACTCAGCTTTTTTGAGCGTGAGGACGGCGCGTGGGTGTACACTGACGGCCGCGTGCGCGGCAATCCCACGGTGCGCCGTGAGGAACCAAAAGTTGGCCGTAACGACCCGTGCCCCTGCGGCAGCGGTAAAAAATTCAAGAAGTGCTGTGGCCGCTAGGCGGTCCTGACGCAACATATATTCCCACCGGGCCGTTGTCGGGCGGCGCATGCCTGCGTTGCCCGCGCCCGGGGCGGGAGCCGTCTTCGCACGACTCGGTTCCTTGCCGCGCCTTGGGCGCGCCGCCCAGATGAGCGCACCTCTTTGGCTCTTTTTCACGTTTTTGCCTTTCATGCCGTCTGCCTGAGATGGCTTCTTTCCCCCACGCCGCCAACGGCAACCCTACAACGTCGCCATGCCCAAAGCTCAAACGCCATCCCCCACGCCGCTGCCGGACTATACGGTCCGAGAGAGTGCCCGCGCCAAGCGCGTAATCCTGCGTGTGACGCCGCGCAGCGGCCTTGAGATTGTTGTGCCGCGCGGGTTTGATACCTCGCGCGTGCCGGGCATTGTCGCGGACAAGGCGCAGTGGCTTCGCCAGACGTTTGCGCGGCTGGAGCGGCGGGGCATTGTGCCCGGCGCGCCTGTTGCCGCGCCGGATGCCCTGCATCTGTGCGCCGTGGACGAAACGTGGCGGTTGGAATTTGTGGAGCGGGAGACGCCAACCTCGCGCGTGCGGCAAAGCGGGCCGGGGCGGCTGCTTGTCACCACGGGGCGCGACGGCAACGAGGGCGCCCGCGCTGCTGTGCGCCGTTGGTTGCAGGCCCGTGGCCGCGCCGTACTGGTGCCATGGTTGCGCGAGCTCTCTGCCGAGCTTGGTCTGCCTTTTGAGCGCGCGCAGGTGCGCGGCCAGCGCACCCGGTGGGGAAGCTGTTCCGTGCGCGGCACCATCAGCCTGAACTGGACCCTGCTGTTTCTGCCGCGCGAGCTGGCGCGGTATGTTCTCATCCATGAGTTGTGCCATACCCGGCACATGAACCATTCCCAAAGCTTCTGGGCCCTTGTGGCCCGCTATGAACCCCGCTGGTATGAGCTGGACCGCGCGCTGAATGCGGCCAATGCCTCTGTTCCCTTGTGGCTGTCCTAAGCTTGGCTTGTGATGGCGCGCTGGCCTTGAGCCGTGCGCCCCATGTGCTCTGGTTCGCCGAATTGCCCGCGGGCCAAGGGGCGCCGCGCTCTGACGGAGCGGGCGAGCTTGCGCTTTGGCTCTGCGTGGAATAGTGGTATGTTACAAGATGGTGACACTGCGCATTGCGCCGCGGAATTCGAGGTGGAGTAGAGTTTATGGATGTTCTTGGTCTGTTGACGCCGGACGTGATGAATCTGGGCGAACAGTTCGGCAAAATCGTGCTGGCCGTCATTCTTGGCGGGGCCATCGGATGGGAACGCGAGGCCCACGGGCAGGCTGCGGGCTTCCGCACCAATATTCTCGTGGCCCTTGGCGCGTGCCTGATGATGCAGCTGTCCGTGGAGATGGAGGTCATGTACCGCCATCTGACGCAGGCCAGTGTTGTGCGTCTGGACCCCTCGCGCATTGCGTCCTACGCCATTGCGAGTATGGGTTTTCTGGGCGCGGGGGCTATCATTAAGGGGCGCGGCACGGTTCGCGGGCTCACCACGGCCGCCAGCCTGTGGATGGTGACGGGCATTGGCCTGTGCTGCGGCGCGGGGTTTTATTCGCCCGCGGTGATGGTCACGCTGGTGAGTCTGAGCCTGTTGTCGGGCATTGGGCACAAGCTGACGCGCACCATCCCCCACGATTTGTTTTCCCTGCTGACTGTCTCGTGCCATTGTCCGGTGACCACGCTCAAGCACATCCGCAACGTCCTTGAGATGCATGGCGTCCAAATCCACACCGTGAATCTGCAAAAGAATGTGAAGGACGGACTGACCACCTACCGCCTGCGCCTGATGTCCAAGGATGACATCCCGCGGGCCCAGATTTTGGGCGACCTGCTCCAGCTGGAAGGGCTGGAGGCTGTGTCGTGGGAAGAGGCCGACGTTCCTTAGCGGTCCCGCACAGGCGCCGCCCCGCCACAGCGTCTGCAGACGTGAACAAGAACACGCCCACCGCGCCGATACGGCTGCGCTGGGCGTGTTTTTTGTGAGCTCGGGTGTGCCCTCTGGGCTTTGGCACTAGCGAGACAGGAGTGGCCCCAACGGCAGACGCCGGGCATGCGGCGGGCGGGCGTAGCGGCGGCGCATAATGCAGCTGCGCGGCGCGCTTTGGCGTCGAGGCCGGGCGCGGAGCGTCTGGTGGGACGGAGGCGGAGAAGGCGCGAGAAGAAGAGAAAATCGGGTGCGACTGCGGAAAGCGGGTGCTGGCGAATGTGTGGCGCGGCGGCCAATGAGCGGGGGCCTGTGAGCGGTTGCCAGAAGCGGAGGTTAGTTCCTCGGGTTGGACATGCAGGCTTCCAGCCGTTCGCCAAAGCAGACTTCAACCGTGACTTCGCCAAACATGGTGGTAAAGGCCAGCGCAAGGATGGGGCCGTCGCTACAATGCTGGATGATATGGTCCGAGCCGCGCAGGATGGAGGGAATGCCCGCCTTGTAGCTGCTGCCGTTTGCGGCCAGACCCTGACGGGCTTGGCCGGAAATCATGTTCGTGATTTCGCCCACGGCGTCACAGACATCAGCGTTGAGCACTTCGAAGCGCTCGCCCAGCATGCGTCCGGCGATTTCGCAGGCCGCGCGCTCGCAAAATGTGACGGCGATGGTTCCGGGCTTGTCGCCCTTGAGGTCGATAAGGCCAGTAACACTGCCGCGCGCTGTGTGGTCGCGTTTGATGTACGGGCGCCCGGGCTGGGCGGTGACGCGCGCCATGGTGCCAAGCACATCCTGCACGCCCGTCAGAAACGGGTTGACGACATTAACGTCGATTCGGGACATCTGATCCTCTCTTCGGCCGGACCGTTCCGGTCTCTTTCCTGTACCCTGCCCGTTACCAGCGACGCTCCACAAAAAAACGGCCAGCAGGCCGTACGAAGGGACGGGGCCAGTGCGCGACTGGCCGCTTGCAGCAACCCGGCTTACTCGTTGGCACGAGTCCCGTGGCTTTCCGTCCCCGTCTCGCAACGGGTTTGGCTTTACGTGATGAAGATGGAAACTAGATATAATCCTCTATAGGAGTCAACCCTTTTATAGTGATGTATGCAGATTTTGTGGGCGCACATATCCCTTCTGCCGCATTGGCTTCGGGAAAGGTGCTTGAATTTTCGGTTTAATGTGCCACAATGCGGGAGCGTCGTAGTTTACGCGACTTGTGTGAGCACTCCCCAACGAATCGGATACGCCATGGCCGACAAACACAAGAACGACCACGCGCCCGCCGAAGACCGCGCCGGTGCCCCCGAGTGCGGGGGCCGCCTTTCGGGTGCGGCGCTGGAGGACCACATACGGATGCGGGTGCTCCAAAAAGTGGAGGACTACCGCCGCTATGAGTTCCCGCCCGCCCAAAGCCGGACCCTGAACATCTTTTTTGACCTTGTGCAGGAGTTTGAATCCGAGGAGGACTTCCACGCCGTGTGCGTGATGGTGCCCAAGGTTATCCTCGGCTTTGACGCGGCGCTGTTTTTGCTGACGCCGTCCTCGGAGCTGGAGTGCGCGTACTCCACCATGCCGCAGGAGGACGCCGTCTGCAGGGCAACAAATCACCTCCCGACTGTCCCCTCCTGCCTGCAGGGGCGGTTCTGCGCCCCCATCCGGGGCAACCGCCGTTTCATCGACCAACTTCCCTTTGCCCCCAAGGATGACGTCATCGGCTACTTGGAGGTGGACCCCAAGGGCAAACTCACGCCACAGGATCAACTCTTTTTGGAAAAATTCGCCAACCGCATCGGTTTTCAACAGCACCTGCGCATGATTCATGGCGCCAATCATGACCACTTGCAGTTTATCCGCAACTTGGTGAAGGACATCGGGCACAACGTCATTGTGCCGAATATGTACTTTAAGCTCTATTTTAACCGCCTGCGGCGGCGCATTGACGAGCTGGGCGAACTGGTGGTGCCGGAGTGCGGCGACAGCGATGAGCTGCACAAGGTGCATCAGAACCTGCTGGACCAGTACGACGAAATTGCCCGCCACTATGAGCAGACCAGCCTCTATCTGGAAACCCTGCTGCGCCAGAGCCATTTTGAAAAAGGGCACTATGTGTTGGAGCGCCGGACCTGCCATCTGCCGTCCATGATCATTGACCCACAGCTTGCCCAAAACGCGGGCCGTTTCCGCGAGAACGCCATCCGTGTGGAGCGGGGCGAGCAGAAGGCGCCAGACAGGGCGCTGCATCTTCAGGTCGACGTCGGGCTTATGGCGCAGGTGTTCTCCAACCTGTTCTCCAACGCGGCCAAATATGCCGAGGAGGTGGACGAGTCCGGCAAGCGCCTCGTGGTGGGGTGGCACCATCTCCCCGAAGCCTTTGGTGCGGACGCCGACGGGGTATGCTTCCGTGTTGGCTCGTCGGGCAATCCCGTTGCGGAGGCGGACGCTGCCCAGCTTTTTGAAGCAGGCTACCGCGGCCAGAATTCCACAGAGCAGGCGGGCACAGGGCACGGGCTGTATTTTGTGCGGCAAATTGTGGAACTGCACGGCGGGAAGGTATGGTACGAGCATGGCGACGGGCTGAACACCTTTGCGGTGGTGCTGCCTGTTCCCGCGCGCAGTGAGGAGGCGGCATCATGACCGAACGGCGCGTTGTCCGCATCCTGAGTGTGGAAGATGAAATACGTGTGCGCGAGTCCATCGTGGATTGGCTGGGCGACAGCGGCTACGAAATGCTGGAGGCCGAAGACGGACCAAGCGGCGTGGAGGTCTTCAAGCGCGAATTGCCGGACCTTGTGCTGCTGGATATGGGACTGCCGGGAATGAATGGGCTGGAAGTGCTGGAACGCATTCAGGAGCATACGCCGGATACCCCGGTGATTATCGTCTCCGCCAAAGCGGACATCAGCGACGCCATCAGCGCCTTCAAGGCCGGGGCGTGGGATTACATCACCAAGCCCATCATCAATTTTGACATCCTTGAGCAGACCATCCGCAACTGCATGGAGCGCAAGGACCTGCGCGAGGAAGTGCGCCGCGCCCAAAACCGCTACCAGCATCTTATTCAAAATCTGCCTATCATCATTTTTTCCCTGACGCCGGACCTGACGCTGGATTTTATCAACGCCACCTGCGAAGGCGTTCTGGGCTATACGCCTGCCGAGGCCACGGGCGCGCCGCGCTGGCTGGTGGACAACGCCGCCGAAGAGGACCGCGAGGCCCTGCTTGCCGCGCTGCAGCAGGCCTTTGAGACCGGGAGCTTTACGCAGGATTTCCGCTTTGAGCATAAGGACGGCTATCAGCTGTACCTGCACGCCCATTCCATTGAGACAGACGACGACGCCGAACTCGGCCCCCGCGTGCAAGGCCTCATCACCGACGTGACGGAGCGCCAGTTTCTGGACAAGGTGCTCATCCAGCGGGAGAAGCTGAACACCCTTGGCGCCATCGCCCACGAACTTGCCCATGAAATCCGCAACCCGCTTATGGCACTTGGCGGCTTTGCGCGGATGCTGGCCAAAAAACACCCGGACATGGACGAGGTGGAGGTCATCCTCAGCGAGACCCAGCGCATTGAGGAACTCATGAACCGCATCAGCTCCTACCTTGCGCCCGTGCCGGTCAAAAGCAAGATGTGTTCAGTGAACGCGCTGCTCACCTTCTGCCTGGACCGGCTGTCCGGGTCTTCCGCCAAGGAGCGGCTGGACGTTACCACCAATCTGGATAACGACCTCGCCGTCATTAATTCCGACGCAGACATCCTCACCGAAACCTTTGTGAACGTTTTGAACCATATTCAAAGCGCGGTGTCGCACAAAGGCACGCTGGATGTCGCGACGCGCGACATTGCGGGGCATGTGGCTGTGGTGTTCACGGTAACCGCCCCCGGCGGCGCGGAACTGGCCAAAAAGAATGAACTTCTGCTCCTGCCCTTCGATGGCGAGGAAGGCTCCCAGAGTTTGGCCGTGAGTTTTCGCAACTTAAAGAATCTTGGCGGGCATTTGTCCTTCGAACAGCAAAATGGCACCGTCATCTTTACCATTTCCCTTCCCCGCACCCTTCCGGAACGCAATGAGCCGAAATAAATAGTAAAGTCGGCCAATCTCGTTCCAAATTGCATCACTACTTGTGAAAAGTCCCGTGGATGATGTATATTCACCTATACCTCATCTTTTTTATTCAGACATCCAGCGCTGGAGGCGTGCATGTTCAGGAACATGAAGATTGGCTTGAAGATTGGCGTGAGCATTTGTTCGGCCATGATTCTTATCCTTGCCGTGTATACCTTTGTGGTGCAGCAGCGCACGCAGACCATGGCCGAGGAAAGTGCCATGTCCATGGCGCAACAGATGGCTGCACGCTACGGCAATCAGGTGAAGAACAACATCGAAAAGGCGCTGGATGCTTCCGCCGCAACAGCCGCCGCCTTTATCGCCATGACCGAACATAAGGCCGCTGTGAACCGTGACATCGTGGACGAGGTGCAAAAAAAGGTCACCCTCTCCGATCCCACATTCTACGGCATTCAGGCGGTGTTTGAACCCAATGCCCTTGATGGGCGCGATGCCGACTATATCGGCGTGCGTCCGTGGTACGGCCCGGACGGCCGTTACGGCCCGTACTTCTACCGCAAGGACGGCGGCATCGCTGCCGAAGACCTCATCCAGTACAATCCCGGCGAAACGCGCGCGTGGTACATGGGCCCGCGCGACTCCCGCCGCCCGGTGTTGACTGAACCGTACACCACCACTGTTGTTGATGAAATTCTGGCCACAATCAGTGTGCCCATGATCAAAAACGGCACCTTTATCGGCATTGTCGGCATCGACTTCACCATCGGCGCGTTCCAGCGCATGGTGGAGGATATCAAGCCCTTTGGCACCGGCTACGCCATGGTTGTCTCCAACGGCGGCAAGCTGGTGGGGCACCAGGATCCCAAGTTCGGCAACAAGAGCATCACCGAAGTGTTCCCGGAAGACGTGCACGCCGAACTGCTGGCCGCCATCAAAAACGGCGACCGCTGGGTCAAGCATATCGAGTCTCCGCTGGACGGGGAGGAATATGAATACCTCTTCGAGCCGATCAATATCGCTGGCGTGAGCACGCCGTGGTCCATCGGCCTTGCGCTGCCGACGGATAAGGTCTTTGCCGATGTGCGGGCCTTTATGGTGCTGAGTGCGTTCCTTTCCATTGGCGCGGTCGCCCTTGTGGTGCTCATCGTGCTCTTCGTGGCGCGCAGTATCTCCAAGCCCATCGGTCTGCTTGTGAACGCGGCAGAGGATATTTCCGCCGGGCACTTTGATTCCATGCCCGATGCCCGGGGCTTTGGCGGCGAACTGCTGACCCTGTTCAACGCTTTGGCCCGCATGGTGGAAAACCTGACGGACCTTATCAAGACCGCTGATGAAAAGACGGAAATGGCCGAAGAGCAGAGCGCTAAGGCCAACGTGGCCCTGCAGGAGGCCGAAGAAGCCCGGACGCAGGCCGAGAACGCCAAGCGCGAGGGCATGTTGCAGGCGGCCAGCCAGCTGTCGGACATTGTCAGCCGCGTCACCTCCGCTTCCGAGCAGCTTGCCTCGCAGATTGAGGAATCCAGCCGCGGCTCCGAGCAGCAGCGCGAGCGGACCACCGAGGCCGCAACCGCCATGGAGCAGATGAACGCATCGGTGCTGGAGGTCGCCAGCAACGCAGGCAAGACCGCAGAAAGCGCCGAGGACGCCAGACGCAACGCCGAAGAGGGCGGACGTGTGGTGGACGAGGTTGTCACCAGCATCGACCGCCTGCAGGGCGAAGCCGAACAGATGGTGGAAGGCCTCAACGAGCTTGGCACTCAGGCCGAAGATATTGGCAAGATTATGAACGTCATTACCGACATTGCGGACCAAACCAATCTTCTTGCCCTGAACGCAGCCATTGAGGCGGCCCGCGCTGGTGAAGCTGGCCGAGGATTCGCCGTTGTCGCGGACGAAGTCCGCAAGCTGGCGGAAAAGACCATGACCGCCACCAAGGAAGTGGGCGACGCCGTGTCCGCCATTCAGGAAGGCACGCAGAACAATATCAAGGGGATGAACTCCACAGCCGAGACAGTGGCGACCACCACGGAACTCGCCAAGAAGGCCGGCGATACCCTGCGCGTCATCGTGGGGATTGTTGAGGAGACCGCCGACCAGGTGCGGGCCATCGCCACGGCAAGTGAGGAGCAATCCGCAGCGTCTGAGGAAATCAACCGCAGCACGGACGAGGTCAACCGCATCGCCACGGAAACCG
>NZ_JBUDSW010000063.1:0-15575 GCF_054921475.1 Desulfobaculum sp.
AGTTGAGCCCGCTTTGGGAACTCGCCTACAATTTCCTGTTTGCCTGGAACGGGAACGTTGTGGACCTTTTTTCGCGCATAGATCCAGCTTTGTGGCGTAAGAGCGAAAGTAATCCTGTGCGCTTCATCAACAGCCTGCCGCAGGACACGCTGGAGGAGCTGGCCAAGGACGACCTGTTCCTGACCCGCATGAAGGAGACGGTGGACGAACTCAAGGGCTACGTCGGCGAAGTGGCGACGACCTTCAGCTTCCCCGGCAGCTTGGGCAAGGACCCCGTGGTGGCGTACTTCAGCTTTGAGTTTGGCATCAGTCCGTCCCTGCCCATCTATTCGGGCGGGCTGGGCATCCTTGCCGGTGACCACTTGAAGTCCGCCAGCGACCTGAACATTCCTCTTGTGGGCATTGGGCTGTGCTATCAGCAGGGCTACTTCCGCCAGCGCCTTGCCCCGGATGGCTGGCAGCACGAACACTACCCCGTGTATGATTTTGAGCAGATGCCCATATCCCTTGTGAAGGACGACAACGGGCGGCCCGTGCGCCTTACCCTTGACCTGCAGGACAGGCAGGTAACGGTGCAGCTGTGGAAGGCGGCTGTGGGGCGGGTGAATCTGTTCCTGATGGACACCAATATCCCCGAGAACCCGCCGGAGTTCCGCCAGTTGACCACGCGCCTGTACGGCGGCGACTGGGAAATGCGTCTCCAGCAGGAGATGCTGCTCGGCATCGGCGGCATCAAGGCCTTGTCGGCCCTTGGGCTGGACCCCAAAATCATCCACATGAACGAAGGGCACTCCGCCTTTGCCGGGCTGGAGCGCATCCGGGTGTTCATGAAGGAATGCGGCATGAGCTACGAGGCGGCGGTGGAACTTGCGGCGTCCAGCTGCGTGTTTACCACGCATACGCCTGTCCCTGCGGGCAATGACAGGTTCCCGCCGGACCTGATGCAGCGCTATATGGAGCCGTACGCGCAGGAGCTTGGCCTTGCCTTTAAGGTCTTTATGGCCCTTGGGCGCGAGGACCCGCGCGACGATGCGGAATCCTTCTGCATGACGGTGCTGGCGCTGCGTCTGTCGCGCTTCAATAACGGTGTGAGTGAACTGCACGGCCACGTGTCGCGCAATATGTGGAAGCGCGTGTGGCCGCAATTCCCCACCGAGGACGTGCCCATCGGGGCCATCACCAACGGGGTGCATCATCCCAGCTGGGTGGCAGATGACCTTGGGTTGCTGTTTGACCGCTATCTTGGCTCCAACTGGCGCGAGGACCCGGACTGCCAGCGTGTGTGGAAAAATGCCGACGCCATCCCCGACGCCGAACTCTGGCGCACGCATGAGCGGCTTCGTGAGCGCCTTGTGGACTTTGTCCGCCACCGCCTGCGGCAGGAGCTTCTGCAAAAGGGTGCGCGGCGTAGCGAGGTGGAAGCCGCCGAGGATGTGCTGGACCCGCAGGCCCTGACCATTGGCTTTGCGCGTCGATTTGCCACCTACAAACGCGCGAACCTGCTCCTGCAGGACAGGGACCGTCTGCTCAAGCTGCTGCACAACAACCAGCGTGGGGTGCAGTTCATCTTTGCGGGCAAGGCGCACCCTGCCGACAACGAAGGCAAGAAAATCATCCAGCAGATTGTGCAGTTTTGCCGCGAGGGCGACTGCCGGCCCAAGATGGTCTTTCTGCAGGACTACGACATGGACATTGCCGAGCATATGCTCCAGGGCTGCGACGTGTGGCTGAACAATCCGCGCGTGCCCCTTGAGGCGTGTGGCACCAGCGGCATGAAGGCCATGGTCAACGGCGTCATCAACCTGAGCACGCTGGACGGCTGGTGGGCCGAGGCCTACCGCACGGATAACAGCGTGGGCTGGTCCATTGGCCGCGGGGAAACCTACGACGACCTGCGGCATCAGGACTTTGTGGAATCGCAGATTCTGTACACCCTGCTGGAGACGGAAGTGGTGCCGGACTTCTACGACCGCGGCCATGGCAATTTGCCCCGCGCGTGGGTAGAGCGGATGAAGCGCGCGCTGGTGGAGTTGGGTCCGGTGTTTACCTCGCACCGCATGGTGGAGGACTACGCAAACATTGCCTATCTGCCTGCGTACAGAAATTATCTGGAGCTGACGCAGAATGATTTCCAGGCCGCCAAGGAGCTTGCCGAATGGCGGATGGATATGATGACCAAGTGGCATGGGCTGGATATCCGCAATGTGGCGGCCCAGCAGCAGGGCGAGGTGAACGTGGGCGTGCCCATCCCCGTGACAGCGGAAGTGCACCTCAATGGCATTGAGGCCAGCAACGTGTTGGTGGAAATCTACGCCGGGGCGCTTGATCAGGATGGCAACTTTAAGCAGCGCGCCGCTGTGGAGATGACGCCGGGCGAGTTTGTGGAGGAAGGCTGGTGCCGCTATACCGGCGAGTTTGCGCCGCAGTGGCCGGGCCGTTTTGGCTACACCGTACGTGTATTGCCGCGCCACAAGAATCTGCTGGATCCGCACTCCCTTGGCCTTATCCGCTGGACGGACCAAGGGTAGTCTGTTTGACCTTGAGATGACAGCGCCCCGGACCGTTTGGTCCGGGGCGCTTTTTTGTGTGTCTGTGTAGCGGGAACTCACGCGTCAGTGTGGCCGGGATGTATGCCGCAGAACCCGCGCCGTGTTGGGCCGTGGGTTGGAGAAGATATCTGCGCGGCTTGGGCGTGCGTGGCAGGCCGGGTGGAAGCTGCGCCCTAAAACAGCGTGATTGTGGAGTCAGGGGAGCGCTCTGAGAAAGAGCGGCCCGCGCAGTGGGCGGCCGGTCAGGAGGGGGCTTCGGCGTCGTTGGCGATGGCCTCGCTCAGGTGGTCCAGCCAGATGTTGGGGAAGTCGCCATACTCGGCGGTGCCACGCAGGACGCATTCCGTCTGAATGCCCGCGGCGGAGAGAATATTGACCCACGAGTCCGGCCCAGCGCCGCACATGTCCTTTTGGACGTGGCGGCCGGGGACGGCCAGCAGGGGGACAAGCCACGCCTTGGCAACGCCCTTTTCCGCTAACGCCTTGGTGACGTCCTCAATAACGAGGCGGCCGTCCATGGTGGCGACGTACACGTTGTCGTCGCGGCGGCGCAGTTCGTCATACAGGGCGTCGTACATGGAGTCGCCCGCATGCCATGTGCCGTGCCCCATGAGCACGACGGCTTCCCCGGCGCGGCGCTCCGGCGGCAGGGCGCGCATAACGGCGTCCGCCGCTGCGGCAACGTCGCCTTCGTTGGTGATGAGCGGACGGCCAAGGACAATGCGCTCAAAGCCGCGCTCGCCACCGCGAAAGCGTTGCACGTCCTCTACAAGGTCGTGGTACTCGTCGCCGGGGATGATGTGCAGGGACTGCACGGCCACATGCGTGAATTTTTCAAACCACATTTTCTCCAGCGCCTTGCGCACGGAGTCGGTCTTCATGCCCTTGTCGGCAAGCTTGCCGCGGACCACACCAGACGTGAAGGCCCAGCGGGCGGGCACGCCGGGAAAGCGACGCCGGACGGCGTCGTCAAAGCGCTTGAGCGACAGGTGCGCGGCCTGTCTGCTTGAGCCGAAAGCGACGAGGAGGATACCTTTCTGCATAATGTCCGTTGATGGTGGTGGATGGGAATTGGCGCTACGGGGCAGCGCAAGTCCCATTCATAGCAGAGAAATGGACAATGGAGAAGCCCCGCGCGGGCGGTAGTCGGCGCGCGGGTGATGGCGGAATGTGCGGGCAAAGGGCGCAGAGCCCAGCGGCGGCTAGTCCCCGTGGGTATGGGGCATGGTGCCGTGCGTGTGGGCGTGGATGTGCTGGTGGGTGTGGGTTTCGCCGTCAAAGGCGATGCGCCCGTCCTTCATGGCGTAGATGTCATGGGTGGTGCGGGCTAGAAAGTCCCAGTCGTGCGAGATGATGACCAGCGCCTTGTTGAGGTCCGCCAGGATGCGCACAAGGCGCTCGCGCGTGTCCACGTCCAGCGCGTTGGTGGGTTCATCAAGGAGCAGGGCCTCCGGCTCCATGGCAAGAACGGACGCCAGCGAGACCAGCTTTTTTTCACCGCCCGAGAGCTTATGCGTCACGCGGTCCTCAAAGCCGCCAAGGCCAAGGGTGCGCAGGGTGCGCTGGGCGATGTCGCGTGCTTCGTCAGTGGTTTTGCCCATGTTCAGCGGGCCGAAGGCCACATCCTCAATAACGGTGGGAAAGATGAGCTGGTCGTCCGCGTCCTGAAACAGCAGGCCCACGGCGCAGCGCAGGCGCTGCTGGATGTCCGGCGCGTTCACGGGCTGGCCCTTGAAAAAGACCCGGCCCTGCGTTGGCTGGATGAGGCCCATGAGGATGTGCGCCATGGTGGTTTTGCCTGTGCCATTGGGGCCGATGATGCCAAAGCGGTCACCGGGGCGCAGGCAGAAGTTGAGGCCGGAGAGAATCTCGGGCTGTGCGGGGTAGCCGAAGTGGATGTCCTTGAGTTCAAAAAGCGGCGCGGCAGTCATGGGATGAGCAGTTCTCCGGCGGCAAGGGCGCAGGTCAGGGCCAGCATGAGGGCGAGGAAGACGACATCCCGCGTGGTCATGGCGAGGCCGTTAAGGGAGTGGAACGCGCCGTTGAAGCCGCGGCAGACCATGGCCTGATACACGCGCTCCGAGCGGTCGAGGCTGCGGACAAGGACCATGCCGAGCAATGAAGCGTAGGCGCGGTAGGTGTGCATGTTGGTGCGTGGGGTAAAGCCCCGGACCTTCATGGCGGCGCTCAGACGCTGGAATTCCTTGGCGATGATAAATATTTGCCTGTAGGTGAAAATGAGCAGCCAGCCGAGCTTTTGCGGCACATGCAGGGCGCGAAGGGCGTGGCCCAACGCAGGCACGGGCGTGGTGGCGATGAGCGCCGTCAGCACAAGGATGATGGCGTTGGATTTGATGGTGATGCGCGTGGTGAGGGCAATGGCCTCCTGCGTGGCTGTAAAGCCCAGCACCGAGAACACGGGCGTTCCCGGCATGGAGAAGGGCACCACAATCCACAGCAGTAGGATAAAGATGTTCACCGCCAGCAGGCGTTTTCCAACAGCCCGGAGTGGCAGACCACCGGAGAGCACGACCACCGCGCCAAGGCCAAGGGCCGCAAGGAGCACCGGAAGTTGCTGGCACACGGCAACCACGCAGGAAAAGGCCGTGGCCGCGCAGATTTTTGCGCGGGGGTCCAGCGTGTGCAAGGGGGACGAGCCGTAAGCGAAACGTTCGTCCAGCATGGGGCGCTAGCTCCGCTTCCTGCTGGCGACCAGTGCGCCAACGCCAAACAGGCCAAAGATGTAGCCGATGCCGCCAAAGATATCCGCCATGGACGGACCGGACGTCTCCTGCGCGGCAAGGCGTTTGGCAATGGGCGCCAGCTTGCGGTCCACAGCACGCTCCACGATGCGCTCCAGAGCGGCCTCACTCACGCTGAGGTGCGAGTTGTGCCCGCCGGAGGTGACCGGCGCGGGCTCGGCGTCCGTGATGGGCGTGGAGGGGGTGACCTCCTGCCAATCCTTGGCGCCAAGGTACTCGTCGGCGGCAATGACCCATTCTCCGGCGTGGCCGGTTCCGGCATTGAGCTTGAGGCGCAGGTCCATGCGCTGTTTGGCGGCCTGCGGCGGCACGGGGAAGGAGAAGAGCCCTGCGTCGTCCGTGGTGCCGGTGAGCAGGGTTTCGCCGGTTTTGGCGTTGGAGACCGTAACCGTGCTGCGGCGGGCCTTTTTGCCCCCGCTGAACGTGCTTTCGGTATGGATGATGCCGTCTTCCTCCCACGCGAAAATGGTCACCCTGTGCGCAAAGCTGGGGGCGGCCAGTGCCATGACAAAAAGACACGTGAGAAGCGGGGCCAAAAGCCGGGTGCGGAGAGATATGTGGCGCAAGGGATGCCTCCGGGACTAAGCGTGGGCGGAACAGGTGTCCCGCAAGAACGGCCTTTGTCGTACTATATTTTTTATAAATGTGCCACACCTTGCGCGCGAAAATCCCCCAAGGAGGGCGCTCAGCCCCCGTCAGGCAAGGATTTTAGGGGGCAAATTGATGCTGCGGCATGACAAAGAGGGGCCGCGGGTGGGCGCGATTGGCGTGAGGCTGCGCGGGAATCAGGGGCAAAAAAACGCGGCGCATGGAGAACCATGCGCCGCGTGGGGTGCAGTCTGTGGCGTCAGGCAAGGCCGCGACGCCGCTGTCCGCTAGTCGTCCATGGAGGACAGGTCAGGATGGCGGGACAGGATTTTCATGAACTGCTCACTGCGGTAGTCCAGACGGCGGCGGACCAGCATGAACAGGCGGTTCATGAGGCGGTAGCCGAGGTCGTGGTTTTCGTCCATGAGGGCGCGCAGGCCGTCGCCGGGGAAGGCGATGACTTCCGTCGGTTCGGTGGCGCGGGCGCGCATGGTGTGGCTGTAGCTGGGCACCAGCGCGTACCAGCCGAACAGGTAGCCCGGCTTCAGGGACGCGAGGGAGATGGTGACATCTTCGCTGATGTCGCCTTCCAGCAGAGCCTTGCCGGAGCGCAGGATGTAGAAGTCATCTGCCGGTGCGTCGGACTCGTAGATGACCTCGTCGGCCTTGTAGTTCTCCAGCTTGGCCAGCGGCAGCATCTTTTCAAGGGCGTCGTCACCAAGGCCTTGCAGCATGGGGACGTTTTTCAGATCGCTCAGCGTAATCATATCTGTAACCTCGATGGTCGTGGTTATCGGATGTTATCGGTTCAGCATGAAGACGATAATCCCAAACAGGTACAGCAGGGATACCGCCACGGAGAGGCCGATGGGCGACACTCCAGCCTTGAACTGCTTGGCCAGCCGCTCGCGCTGCGCCCCGGAGAGCACAGGGTAGAGCACAAGCTGGGTCAGCCTCAGCGGAGCATTCACAAAGAAGCCGTTGACCAGACCGGTGAGGCCCTTGGCAATGACGTGGTCACACACGGCGTTCAGGCCGTTGAGGACGCTAGCCATCAGCTTGTAGAATGCCCGGCCGCCAAGGCGCCAGAAGATGTCCGTATCAATCGCGATGGTGTCCGTACGCTTCAGCAGCTTCAGGAACACGAAGAACGCGAGAGCGGACAGCATCAGCAGCTGGAACTGCTTGACCACGCCGCCGAAGGTGTACGGCTCATGCGCGGGCATGTCGAAGGGCAGTATGGCATACAGCGGATCGGGGTACACGCCAAGGAAGATGCACAGGAAGGCCATGATGCCCATGGCGACTAGCATCGTCTTGTGCGGCGGCTCGCCCGGACGCAGTCCCCTGTCCTGGTTAAAGAACACAAAGTAGGGGAACTTGATGCCCGCGTGCAGGAACACGCCCGCGGAGGCAACCTCAAGCACCAGCCATGCCCACGTGAAGTGCTCGTGCACAGCCGCGTCGATGATCAGGGGCTTGGAGGTGTAGCCGCTGGTAAACGGCACGGACGAAATCGCCAGCGCGCCGATTGTGCCGAATATCATTGTCCATGGCATGGTCTTGTACAGACCGCCAAGCTCGGTGCATTTGCTCTTGCCGGTCATGTAGAGCACGCTGCCCGCGCTCATCCACAAGAGAGACTTGTAGATGATGTGACAGAAGGCGTGCGCCGCTGCGCCGTTCAGGGACATGGCCGTGCCGATGCCCACGCCGCAAATCATGAAGCCCACCTGGTTGATGATGGAGTAGGCAAGAATGCGGCGCATGTCGTTTTCGAGCAGGGCGTACATGATGCCGTACAGGGCCATGATGCAGCCGATGACAATGAGCACCTCATACCCGGCGTAGCCGCGGATGAGGGTGTAGACGGAGGTTTTGGTGGTGTACGCCGACAGGATGAGGCCGCCGGTGACGGTGGCTTCGGGGTAGGCGTCGGACAACCACGCGTGGAAGGGCGGAGCCGCAGCGTTCACAAGAATGCCGAACAAAATGAGGTACGAGGCCCAGCCGCGCACTGCAAAGTGTTCAAACGCCACGGAGCCTGTGCCCTGCACGTGCATCACAATACCCGCCAGCAGGACCAGCCCGCCAAACAGGTGCATCAGCACGTAGCGGAAACCAGCGCCGTAGGCCTTCTTCGTTCTGCGGGCCAGAATGAGGAAGGTGGACGTCACAGCCATCCACTCCCAGAAGAAGTAGAGCGTGACAAGGTCGCCGGCGAAGACCACGCCAAGCGCGCCGCCCATGTAGCCCAGCGCCGCCATGTGCTGCTGGTTGTCCTTCAAGTAGAAGGCATACAGGAAGGCCGCAAAGCCGTTCAGCGTGAAGACATAGCCGAAGATTTTGGACAGCTTGTCAACGCGCAGAAGCGTCAGGTCGTACCCGAAGAAGTGCACCCCCAGGTATTCTCCGTAGGGCAGCTGGGTAATGACCCAGAACGCCAGTGCCGGAAGAAGGCACACGTACAGGCTTTTCATCTTGCCCCGGAAGAACGGCACGAGAATCGCGCCGAGGATGAGTATCGAGAACGGGGGGATGTTAGCGATCATAAAAATCCTCCCTCACCTTGAGCGCGTAGCCCATGAGTTTCGCGAGGACAATCAGCACCGCGCAGGACCCGAAGCCGAGTAGCGCAGAGAACCCGAAGAAGTTGTCCCAGCCAAAGTGGCCGTGAACATGGGCGAAGGGTTCCAGAACCAGCGTCAGGGCGCAGGTGCCGTACAGGAGCTTCCACAGAAGCTTCCTGTTTTTGTCATGGTCGAACCAGTCGAATTCTTTCTTTTGGCTCATTATCGTCCCTCTCCTTAGGGGGTCACGCCCACGGCCAGCTTGGCCAGGTTCATGAACACGTCGGGGTAGAAGAAGAGCCCAATGGAGCACGCCGCTGTGATGACAAGGGGTGCCACGCACTGGATTGGCGCTTCCTTGACGCCCTCATTGAACATGCATTCATCAGCCGTGCAGAAGAACGCCTTGTAGACGATGGGCAGGAAGTAGGCCGCGTTCAGCAGCGAGCTGACCAGCAGCACCACCATGAACGGCCACTGTCCGGCTTCTATGGTGCCCTGCAGCAGGTACCACTTGGAGAAGAAGCCGCCAGTGGGCGGAATGCCGATGACGGACAGCGAGCCGATAAGGAACGCCGCCATGGTCACGGGCATGCGCTTGCCGATGCCCACCATCTCGCTGATGTTCTTCTTGCCCGCGCCAACGAAAATGGCGCCGGCGCACATGAAGAGCGTAATCTTGCCGAAGGCGTGCATGGCAATATGCACGCTGCCGCCAATGAGCGCTTTTGGGGCCAACAGGCCAAGGCCGAGGACGATGTAGGACAACTGACCAATGGTCGAGAAGGCCAGCCGCCGTTTCAGTCCGTCCTGCGATAGCGCTATGAGCGAGGCTGTGATGATGGTCACACTTGCCGCCGTGCAGATAAACCACGACAGGTTCATCTGGGCCAGCAGGTCCACGCCGAACACACCGGTGATGACACGCAGCACGGAGAACGCACCAACCTTAACAACCGCCACCGCGTGCAGCAGGGCCGAAACAGGCGTGGGCGCCACCATGGCTGCGGGCAGCCAGGAGTGGAACGGCATGATGCCGACCTTGGCGAAACCGAACAGGAACATCACCAGCAGGGTGGTGGCCATGGTCGGGGTGACGTGACCGGCAAGGAAGCCGCCGGGACCGAAGTCCAGCGTGCCCGCCTGGAAGTAGGCGACCAGCATGGCCGGAAGCGCCAGACCGATGGACGTGCCCATGATGTAGAGCAGGTACTTGCGGCCGGAGGCGCGGGCTTCGGGGTCCTGATGGTGCGTGACCAAGGGGTACGTGCTCAGGGAGAGAATCTCGTAGAACATGTACATGGTCAGCAGGTTGGCGGAGAAGGCCACACCAATGGTGGAGGACAGCGCCAGCGCAAAGAACGCGAAGTATCGCGTCTGGCTGTGCTCGTGCTCCGCACGCATGTAGCCGATGGAGTAGATGGAGGTCAGAATCCACAAGGACGAGGAGACCAGCGCGAACATCAGGCCAAAGGCGTCAACCTTAAAGGCCAGCGGTACGCCGGGCAGCACCTCGAACATGGTGTATGTAAACTGAACGCCGTCCAGCACGGCCGGCACCATGGATGCCACGATGGCCAGCTTGATGGCTCCCGCAATAAACGTCCATGCCTCACGCGCGTTGGGCGATTTGCCGCACGACGCGATGATGGGCATGACCGCCAGGGAGACCAGAACGGCGATGAGCGGTCTGACAGAGACTATAGTTTCATAGTGCATACGAGTCCCCTAGGCGATGTTGGCCGGAATGGCGAAGTCGATGACGCGGGTGACGATGTCGCCGGAGTACAGGCCCAGCACGATGAGGCCCACTGCCACCAGAAGCAGCGGAACCACCATGCTCCACGGCGCGTCCTTGATGGGCTGCGGCGCAGGGCCGTGGCCGTGTTCATGACCGTGACCTTCGGCGAACGGCTCAAAGTAGGCGATCTCGAATATTCTGAAGAACATGACAACGTTCATCAGGCTCGACAGAATGAGTGCGGCCACAAAGCCGTAGTGATTGGCCTCAAGGCCGCCGAGGATGAGATACCACTTGGAGAAGAAGCCGCAGGTCGGCGGCACGCCAATCATGGCCAGCGCGGCGATGACAAAGGCCGTCATGGTGAACGGCTGCGTGCGGAACAGCCCCTTCAGATTGTCGAAGTGGGTGTTCTCGTGGCGGTAGGCAATGCAGCCAACGCACAGGAACACGCACAGCGTCATCACGGCGTCGTTGACGATGTGCAGGATGGAGCCGGACATGCCGATGCGGTTGCCGAGCCATGCGCCGCCGACCATGTAGCCAACCTCGGAGATGAGGATGAAGGTCAGCATGCGCTTGAGGTCGCGGCTGGACAAGGCAAAGAAGGCACCTGCCATCATGGCGATGACCGCCAGCCAGACGATAGCGCGGCTCACCTCGGGCGAGGAGAACACGAACTCGGGCTGGAACACGGTCAGCATCATGCGGATCATCACGTAGACCATGACTTTGGTGGTCATGGGGGCGATGAGGCTGGATGCCGGGTTGCCTGCGTCACCGTAGGCGCCGGGCAGCCATGCGTGCATGGGGAAGAACGCCATCTTGGCGAACACACCGGCCAGCACCAAGCCAAAGGCGGCGATGATGGCGGGGTTGCCATAGAGGTTCGGCAGAATGGTGGCGAGGTCCTGCATGTTGAGGGAGCCGGTCATGATGTACATGTAGCCGACGCCCAGCAGGTAGAACGACGCACCCACAGTACCCATGAACAGGTAGCGCAGGGTGGACAGCGGCGCACGGGCATTGCCCATGGCAAGCAGTGCGTAGCCGGACAGCGCGGCGATCTCAAGCAGGACGTAGAGGTTGAACGCGTCACCAGTAACGACGATGCCGAGGTGACCGGCCACGGACAGGAGGTACAGCGTGTAGAACACGGGGACCTTGCCTTCGTAGCGGCGCTCGATGTCGGCGCGGGTGGCAATAAGGTTGACGAATCCCAGACCGGCGACGAGCAGCAGGACCAAAGCGTTCAGGTGGTCCACATAGTACTCGATGCCGACGGGCGGCGGCCAGCCGCCAAGGCGGTAGCTGAATGGGCCGTCTGCCATCACCTGAGCAAGCAGGCCGATGGCGGAAAGGACGGACACGCCCAGCGCGGCGACGGCCACGGGGAAGTGGATCCGCCGGCCGAACCATCCGCCGATGGCGACGGCAAAGGCCGACAACAACGGTGCGATGAGTATAAGCGCAGGATATTGGTTCATTATTCGCTGAGGTGTTTTAAGATTTCGTCTTCTTCCAGCGTCTTGTGCTCTTTATAAATATTGAGCAGAAGCGCCAGTGCCACACCGAGGGTCGCCACGGAGACGACGATGGCGGTCAGCATCAGCACGTGAGGCAGCGGGTTGATGTAGTCCGCTGCGTTGACGGCGTGGTTCGTCGCGCCGTGCGCGTGCTGAAGGATCGGAATCGTCGCGCCCTTTTTCGAGCCGATGGAGACGTAGAACAGGATGATGGAGGTCTGGAAGATGTTCATGCCGATCACCTTCTTGACCAAGTTGTTCTTTCCAATCATCGCCCATACGCCGATCATCATCAGCACGGTGTACGCCCAGTAGTTGTACTTGGCCGTTATCACGGTTTCGAGCAGTTCATGCATACTAGAGGCCCTCGTCGTATCTGCCGACAGAGGCGACATTGTTGTAGATGATGACCATCGTGGACATGACGGTGAGGCCCACGCCGATCTCAATAACAAGGATGCCGAACGAGCGGGCGGCCACCGGGTCCATGCCCAGAAGGCCCGCCAGGGCGGAGTAGTCGAGGAAGTTGCCGCCGTAGATCATGGCCAGCGCGCCGTAACCGGCGTAGATGACCACACCCGCAGCGGACATAAGCCCCAGCGCCTTGTTGGAGACGCGGTTGATCAGCGTGCGCATGTTGTGCGACAGGCCCAGCAGCAGGAAGGCTGCCGCAAGGATGACGCCGCCCTGAAAGCCGCCGCCCGGGCTGTGGTGGCCGTGGGCGATGACGTACAGGCCGAAGATTTGGATGAAGGGGACCATCAGCTTTGCGACGCGCGAGACGATGAAATCGTACGGTATCCACGTGGGATCGATTTCTTCAAACGCGCCGCCCTCGCGTGGGGTCTTTGCGCCATTGCGGAAGCGCAGCACCACGCCGGTTTCGGTGTGGCGGAACTGACGGACCGTTGGTTGGTCACGCTTGTAGGCACCAAGCATGAAAAAGACGGCCATACCAGCACAAAACACCACCGTGGTTTCAAACATGGTGTCGAATCCACGATAGTCGCCCAAAACGGCGGAGACGATGTTCGGGACACTCGTCTCTTCCATTGTTTTGGTGATGTAGTGGTTCGAAAGGTGCGTGCTGGCGGGGGAGTTCGGGTCGCCCCAAGCCGGGAAGCTGCCGGTGATGTAAATCAGCAGCAGGCCGGTGATGACGACGGTTGCCAGACTCAGATGCTTCATCATCAGTCCTTGGACCTCCTTGAAGTTCTGAAGACGGCACCGATGAACAGCACCGTGCTCACGCCAGCGCCGACGGCGGCCTCGGTAAAGGCCACGTCAACAGCGCCCATGGACGTCCACAGGACGCACATCATGAAGCTGAACGCGCCGAAGACGAGCGCCGCACCCAAAAGGTCTTTGACCTGCAGGGCGCCGATGGCACAGAACATGACCAGAACCAGAATTGCTTCGTCTATCTGCCAGATCATGCGACTATCTCCTTTCCTGTCCTTTTTTCCACGGCTTCAGACCAGCGCGGAAGCCCGCATCCACAAGGGCGTGGGTCGCGGTAGGGCTGGCAATGAAGACGAAGACCAGAATGAACATGATCTTAAGGCTGGTCAGCAGGGTTGCCACCTCGAAGTGGTGCAGGTTGTACAGCGCCAGACCGAGGAGCATCAGCGCCGAACCCAGAGTGTCCATCTTGCCCGCCGGGTGCAGGCGGGAATAGAAGTCCGGGAAACGGACGATGCCAAGGGCGGCCCCGGCGAAGACGACGATGCCCAAAAGCAGCAGCGTCATGACGATGATGTCGAGTATCATGTCTTTTTTTCTCCTTTGTGCAGGGTAAAAGCTGCCCTAGGACTCGTCGTGGAGTCCCTTGCGTTTCTGGAAGTAGCGGCTGGCCGCGATAACGGCGATGAAGTTCAGCATGCCGTACGCCAGCGCAATGTCCACGAACATGTCCACACGATCGAAACTGAAGCCCAAAAGGACAAGCAGCACCACCGTCTTGGACCCGATGGCGTTGACGCCCAGCATCCTATCCATAACCGTAGGACCAACCACCGTGCGGTACAGGGTGACGATCATAACGGCGATAAGGCACAGGGCGGCAAACAGAAAGTACGAATCCATAGGTTACTCTCCGAAAGTCTTTGCTACTTTTTCCTCCATCTCGCCAGGCACACCGGATGCGGACTTCTCGTCAATGGCATGGACGGTGTAGCGGCCGTCCACGTCCACATACACCGTAATGGTACCGGGTGTGAGCGTGATGGAGTTGGCAAAGGCGAGCCGTGCCATGGTTTTCTGCAGGCGGCTGTCGAACTTGATGACCTTGGGGTCAATCTTGTCCAGCATCCTGGGGTGGAAGACGAGATACATCAGCCAGAAGTTGGCTTTGATGATCTCCAGCAGAAGCCACGGGATGTAGAGCGGGAAACGAAGCCAGGTTGCCGTGGGGCCGTTGACGCCGTCTTTGGGCGGAAACAGCAGGTCACTGGAGAACCAGGCGACGATGGCACAGGAGATGACTCCCAGCGTCAGGTGGAAAGCGTCGAACTTTCCCGAGAGAATGACCCATGCAATCGCCATGATGACGAATGTGGATACCATGGGCCCGACACGTCGCTTACGCGGCTTGGCGGACGCACCTATCTTGTCGGCAGGCCCATGCCGCCGTCCAAGATGGTCATTAGAAATGGCCATGAGCGAATCCTTGGTTATAACTGTACGGAATTATTTGGTTAAGATTCCTCTCCTTTCTCTTTTTGGGGGCACCTCCTCCCAAAAAGCAAAGAAATCTGTACCCTATTTGTGCTCATTCGTGAATAGCTTGCCGTCCGAAAAATCCAGAATTGGTGCGGTATTCCTATGATATAGGATATGATCGCACCACCCGAGTGAGCACTCGGTTCGACGCAATTCGTGACGTTTAGAACAAGCCTGTGTGCGCAGGCTCTGCTCCGTGCATATTTTGCCTTCCCTTGCGCTGGCTATATGGGGGTACAGCCCTGTGTTGTACACTATAAACGGCTCATATTCTACGATGTTTTGCTGCAGTATTCGCCGCAGTGTTGCATATCATGTGTTTTGTGTCGTCTCGCGGACGCTTTGGGCGATTTTTACCGGCCCTGTCCTTGGAGCTTGCTGCGGGCTCAAATTGGGCGCCGATGTGGAACCGCGCGTTGAAGCATAGCATAACTGGAGCGGGAAATGCCACGGGGCAGGGCAAAAAGAACGGCCACGCGGTTTCCCACGTGGCCGTTGTTGTGCTGAGGCAGGTTCCAGCTAGGGTGCTGAGAACTCGTCAATGGTTTCCAGTTCCGTGGGTTTAATCTCCAGCTTGGGATAGAGTCCGGCAAGGTCGCCGGAGGGGTAGGGCTGGAGGATATTAAAGGCCATTTCCTGATTCTTCTGGGCGTGTCCGGCGTTGTTGGCTTCGTCGAAGAATGCGCCGTTCTCTTCCAGAATGTGGCGGATGCGGCCACGGAAGGCGTCCGCAAAGACCTTGCCGCTGCCGCTAAAGCGCATTGCGCCCATCTCCATGCCGTCGGTGATCTTTTCCAGATCGACAAGGGCGATGGAGTGCTGCTTGAGGTCGTCGGCATTGCGGATGTAGCCCCAAACCAGCGTGTCGGACGGGATTTCCAGCGGTTCCTCGGCGTCGATGATGGTGTGGGGCATGATGATGGTGTTCGAGCCCACCTGAAGCGGCGTCTCGGGTGTGCCGTGCAGGAAGGCGTTGAAGCCCACAAACACGTGCTTGCCAAGGTGGGCGTGGACCACCTTGCCGCCGTGGGCGGTGACGTCTTCGCCCTCCAGGCTGGAGTGGACGATGTAGCAGTTTTCCTGCGCGTTGGAGCCATGGCCGAGCCATGCTTCCTCAA
>NZ_JBUDSW010000064.1:0-15444 GCF_054921475.1 Desulfobaculum sp.
GGAGGCGGCTTTCTTTTTTCTCCGCCTTTGGCTTGAGGGTCAATATACAAGGGCGAGGCCCTTAAACCTGCGGAGCACCCGTCCCGCACGCGGCGCTGCAACCCGGCCTTGCCTGAGGCAACCTTGTGGCGTTGCGGGGGGCGGGTTGGCTTGGTGTTGGTGGTTGCGCCGTGCTCTTTGACCTCCGGTGGTTTAAGGATTTCATCCTTAAAAATCCTGTTCATACGCACCGGTGTTCTGTGGAAAGGGCGGGCTCTATCGTGGCGTGGGGTTGGAGCGTTGGCTGGGAGAGGGGAAGAATTATTTTTTTTGGGGGGGGAGTGGGGGGACAGCGCGATGGGCGGCGCAAGGAGAGGCGAGGGTGGGGAGCAAAGGGCGCAGGGCCGTAGGCAGGGGCGCGGCGCGAACGAAGCGATAAATACCCCGTTTCCTCATGTTGGGATTTTTAAGGGCAAGGCCCTTAAACCTGCGGAGCATCCGTCCCGCATGCGGCGCTACGACCCGGCCTTGCCTGTGGCAACCGTGGGGCACCACACCGCGGCGCACTGCCACCCTCCCTCTGTCTCGAACCTCCGCCCTCTACCCTTAGTCCTTACAAACACAAACTTGCCAATGAAAAAACCGCCCTGCGGCGTGGTGCTGCAGGGCGGTTTGGGTGTGCTTTGTGTTGCGCGGGGTGCTTAGTTGAGCACGTAGCGCATGGGGTTGACGGGTACGCCGTTGAGGCGAACCTCGTAGTGGAGATGTGGGCCGGTGCTTCGGCCGGTGTTGCCGACGTAGGCGATGAGTTCTCCGCGTGTGACCTTTTGTCCGCGCTTGATGGCGATGGAGTGCAGGTGTGCGTAGCGGGTCTTGATGCCGGAGCCGTGGTCGATCATCATACTGAGGCCATAGCCGCCGTCGCGTCCGGTGAAAATGACGTTTCCTTTGGCCGGGGCGTAGATGGGCGTGCCGTTGGGCGCGGAGATGTCGAGGCCTTTGTGGAACTCGCGTTTGCCGGTAAAGGGCGAGGTACGCGCGCCAAAGGGCGAGGACACCCAGCCTTGGACGGGCCAGATGCTGGGGGTTGCGGCCCAGAGGTCCTGATTGCTGCGGATAACGTGCATCAGTTCCTGCTGGCGCACCTCTTCGAGGCGGGCTTCGGTATTGAGCTGATGCAGGAAGTTGTGCATCTTACGGGCGAGGAGTTCCTGCCGGTGCATGGGCAGGTAGCTGTCGGCGAAATCCGTGGATTCCGGCCCACCGATGGGCGAATCGCTGATGCGGCGGTCTTGGTCCAGATTAATCATAACGCGGAGCTTGGAGTCGAAGTCGCGGATGCGCAGCAGGTCCTTTTCCAGCGTTTTGATTTTTGTCGCAAGGGCGAGGAGCTGGGTTTTCTGCTCCTGAACGGTCTTTTGCGCGTCGTCCAGATTCCGGTCCGCCGTCTTGTAGTTGACGAAGGTATTCCAGAAAAAAACATTGGACGCGATAAGCGCGATAACAAGACCAGCAAGGGCCATCCCTATCCATCCGCGCAGGCGGAATTTGCTTGAGATGCCCTCGTCTTCCTTGAACACGACGATTTGATATTTCCGAAAAAGCATATGGCTTCTGGAAGAATCCTGTTATTTCGTGATGTTGGGTTAAATCCGGTATACGTAGGTAATCAATTAAAAACTATTGGTTTTTCAGCGTCAAGTCAAGCTGCCAACGCTGCAATGCCTTCAAAACATTTCGCTTCATTTTCGGGTCGTGTCCGCAGGTTTTTTCGATCCAGTCCTGCGTGCGGCTGCGTTCGGTGCTGCCGGCGGAAGGGCAAGGATTCTGCCATACTGGAAGCCCGAAGTCGCGCGCGGCTTTCTTGATGATCTTTTTTTCGATATAGAGAAGCGGACGGATGACTTTGAGCTGGCCGCCAAAAAAATCTTCCGCCATGGACAGGCCGTAGACGTTGCCTGTTTTGAAAATATTCATGAAAAATGTGGCGGCGAGGTCGTCTGCGGTGTGGCCGAAGGCGAGGTGCGTCAGGTTGTAGTCGCGGCACAGCTCGAAGAGGCGCTTGCGGCGAAGCATAGCGCAGTAGAAGCAGGCGGAGCGCTTTTTGTTTTCTTCCGAGTGGGCGCGGGGGCCGTGGTCGGTGACCTCAATATGCCCGCTGACGCCGCTTTCGCGCAGCCAATCCACGAGGGGAGCGTGGTTCGTGGCGTCGAAGCCGGGATTGACGTGCAGCGCCATGAGTTCAAAGGAAAAGGGGACGATGCGCTGGCGCATGGTGAGAATCTTCATCAGCACCCAGCTGTCCACGCCGCCGGAGACCGCGACGCCAATGCGCGAGCCGGGCTGAATCATCTCGGTCTGCTGCATCAGCTTGCCCGTTGCGCCCAGACATTGCTTTTGGGCGTATGTGAGTTTGCCCCATCGTGCCATATGCTTGTATATCCTTATAAGGTTTCCGGGCAGACGCGTACGCCCGCCGGGGTTGGTTTCGGACCAGTTCGGTTGGGAATGGATAAAACAAGGCGGGCCGGGGCGCAATGGGAAACTGCGTGAAGAGGCTTGTGTATTTGTCTTGACAGTTGCCACGTGGCGGCATAATAAGACCGATTTTGCCGGAGTGGCTGCGGGGAGAGTTCAACGCCGCATCCGGCAAGAGGGGGAGTTGAGTGAAACGCGCGCACAAATGGGTGCTGCTGCTCTTTGCCGGTTTGGTGGCAATGGCCGTGCTCCTTGTGGGGCCGGGTGTCGGCTTCCGGGCTGAGGATCAGGACCATCCGTGGCCTTCTGTCCAGCGTAAGGATGTGACGGGTATCGCCCTGCACAGCCGCGCTGGCGGGTATACGCTTGTGCGCGAGCACGGCACATGGTGGGTGCGTTCCCCCGAGCTTCAGACGTCTCTGCTTGCAGATGAGCGCCGTGTTGCGGCGTTTACCGATATGCTTTTTGGCTCCTGCCCGAAGGAGCGCTTGAGCGCGAATGCTTTGCCTTATGACAAGGCGGAGACGGTGGCGGTTCTCTCCGTCAACGACGCGCACGCGGCCCATGTGGTCACCACGCCGGCGGGGCTGTTCCTTGAGCATGGCTCGGACGCCTACGCCTTTCCGCAGTGGACTGAGGATGCGTTTTTGCGCCCGGCGTCGTGGTTCCATGATGATCGCCTGTTGGTGTTTGACGTGGATTCCATTGAGCGGGTGGTGGTCAGCCCCCTTGCCGGGGACGAATGGGAAGCCCGCCGCACAGACGACAGCTACGTCTTTGTCCGGCCACAGCGCTTTGCCGGGGACGGTATTCAGGAGAGTGCTTTGGAGCTGTTCCTGCACCGCCTTTCCTCGCTGACCGCCGATGTTGCGCGTGAGGCGACGGTCCCCGCCGATGCCCAGCCGGACCTGCGCATCCATTTGCAGGGGCGCGGCGCGGAGCATGACCTTGGCATCTACATTATGAATGGCGGACGCCTGCTTGCGCGCTCGTCCAGACAGCCCGCATCCTTCCTCCTTGACCAAGCGGGCCTGCATAAATTAGACTTAAATGCTTTTTCTCTTGTTGACCGCCGCCTTTTTGGGTTTTTGCCCGGTACGGTGAGCAAGGTCTCCCTGACGCAGGAGGGCCGGGAATACGGCGTTATGCGTGGGGATGACGGATGGGTCAACGAGATGGGCGACAGAGAGCATGCAGGTATTGACATGCTGCTCTGGCGTCTTACTTCACTGCAATATGAGCTTGGCCCCGCCCAGTTGCCGGACACCGCGACGAGGGCGCTGGATGTGGCACTCACCACAACCGGCAGCGCTCAGCTGAACATTGCCTTTTTCCGCGACCCGGCACTCCCTGTGGGCCAGTGCTGGGTTCGTCCGTCTTCCGGTAGCCAGTGCTATCCCGTGGACGGCAGAATGCTGATTGACTTGGAGGGGCTTCTTCCGGCCTTGACGCAGGCCGGAAGTGGTGCCTGAACCAGTTTATCCCGTGCCTTGCGAAGTGGACGCAAGGCCATAACAAGGAGACATACATGGCACGCATCACCGTCGAAGACTGCCTGGAGCAGGTCAACAATCGTTTCATGATTGTACAGATGGCCATCAAGCGCGTGAAACAGTTCCGCGAGGGCTACGATCCGCTTTTGGAGTGCAAGAATAAGGAAGTCGTTACTGCTCTGCGTGAAATTGCCTCCGGCAAGGTTCTCGCCGAGGAAGACCTCTCAGACGTCGGCGTTAAGGCTGCCAGTAAGTAAGCCATGTCCCAAAGAGATTATTATGAGGTGCTTGGCGTCTCACGCGACGCCGGCGAGGACGAGATCAAAAAGGCCTACCGAAAGCTGGCCTTTCAGTACCACCCGGACCGCAATCCCGACGACGCCGAGGCGGAAACCAAGTTCAAAGAAGCCGCAGAAGCCTATGAGGTCTTGAAGGACGCCGACAAGCGCGCCACCTACGACCGCTTTGGCCATGCTGGCATGAACGGTTCCGGCTTTGGCGGCGGCTTCTCCAATTCCGAAGACATCTTCTCGTCGTTTAGCGACATCTTCGGCGATTTGTTCGGCTTTGGCGGTGGCGGCGGCGGACGTGGTCCGCGCCCAACCGCTGGTGCGGACCTGCGCTACAATCTGACCATTTCCTTCCGTCAGGCGGCCAAGGGCGACGAAGTCACCCTGACCATCCCCAAGCAGGTGCATTGCCCCGAGTGTAATGGCACCGGCGCGGAACCGGGCACCAGCCCGGAAACGTGCCAGCAGTGTGGCGGTAGCGGACAGGTTGTCCAGTCGCAGGGTTTCTTCCGTGTGTCCGTGCCGTGTCCGGTGTGCCATGGCCGTGGCCAGGTCATCCGGTCCTTGTGTCCGCGCTGTAAGGGCGATGGCACAGTGCCTGAGACCCGCGAGCTTTCCGTGCGCATTCCCGCCGGTGTGGACAGCGGTTCCCGCCTGCGCCTGCGCGGCGAGGGCGAACCCGGTGAATACGGTGGTCCCCACGGCGACTTGTACGTGGTCATCTACGTGGAGGAGGACGAGGTTTTCGAGCGTCAGGGGCAGAACCTGATCTACCGCTTGGAAATCGACTTCACACAGGCCGCCCTTGGCGAGACTGTGGAGGTCCCCACCCTCGACGATCCGACCACCCTGCATATTCCCGCCGGAACGCAGAGCGGCAAGGTGCTGCGCCTGCGCGACCTTGGTCTGCCGCATATTGGCCGTCAGCCGCAGGGCGACCTGCTGGTTGAGGTGAACGTGAAAACCCCGCAGGACCTCACCAAGGAGCAGGAAGAACTGCTGCGCGAGTTCGCTCGCCTTGAGGAGGAAAAGCAGGGCAAGCCGCTGAACCGGGCCAAACAGTTCTTCAAGAAGGCCGTTGGCAAGGCCATGGGAGAGTAGGGCATATGTCGGGCAAGCTTTCGCACATTGATCAGGATGGCAACGCATGCATGGTTGACGTGGGCCACAAGGCGGAAACCCAGCGGACGGCCATTGCCGAGACGCGGGTCATTCTGTCGCCCGAGACCTTTGCCCTGCTGTCCGAGGACGCCTTGCCCAAGGGCGACGCCCTCACCACCGCAAAAATTGCGGGCATTTTCGCCGCCAAGAAGACGGCCGAGCTGATTCCCATGTGCCATCCGCTGCCGCTGTCCTACGTGGATGTGCGGTTTACGGCGCTGGAGGAGTCCTCGACCATCGTCATTGAGGCCGAAGCCCGTACTGCCGGCCAGACCGGTGTCGAGATGGAAGCGCTGACCGCCGCGCAGGTGGCCGCGCTGACCGTGTACGACATGTGCAAGGCCGTGCAGAAAGACATCATTCTTTCCGATTGCCGCCTGCTGTACAAAAGCGGGGGCAAGAGCGGAACCTACGACGTCCGCTAGGACGGCGTAAAGACAAGAGCCATCAAGGGGCCGTGCGGCAAAGCCGCGCGGCCCCTTTTGTTTTGCGCAATGGTTTCGTATGGTGGGCAGGTTGTTGCCAAAACAGGGTGTTCACCAACGAGGGCATGCAAGCGCGAACACAGCGCAAAGCCGCCGCGCCGCGATGGCTTGAGCGCTGTGAAACGCTGCAAAGCCCCGGCAGTGGCCCCCCTGCAAGAGAAGCGCGCCGCCGTGGCTCGCTTTGACGTTGACGTTGTCCGGAAAGAAAACACGGTCCGGTTGGTAGTCCGGGCGCACGTGTCCTGCGTGTCAGTAACCTTCCCCCCTTGGGTTGTCCGTTTCCGGATGTGCATTCCATTCAAAGGGGTAACCGCATGGAGTTCTACCGCACGAGCTTTTGCATTGTTTTTGAAGACGGCTTTTGGGTCGGGTACGCGGAGATACGGCATCAGGACACCTTCCGCGTGGCGCGCCGTGTGTTTGGCGCGGAGCCGACCGGGCCGGAGATAGCCGCCTTTGCCACTGGTTCGCAGTACCAGCGGCTGGCTTTTTCGCGCCCATTTGCGGCGCAGGAGCGGACGCGCCGGGCGGCAAACCCAAAGCGCCAGCACCGCGAGATAGCGCGCGAGCGCAAGGCCGCCCACGGCGTGAGCAAGGCGCGTGATGCCGCCAAGGAGCAGTATCTGGAAGACAAACAGATGCGCAGGAAAGCAGCGCGGGAACGTCGCGACGCCCTGCGCGAGCGTCGTTTTGCCGAGCGGCAGGAGAAGCGGCGGCAAAAGCGCCGGGGGCATTAGCGCCGCAGTACGGGGCGCATGACGAAATGGCGCGCAGTCGCCGGTGGATGTGTCATCGCAGCGTATTACGTCGCCGCGCGCCCCTGCCCGACAAGGAGCATCAGGTCGTCAATGTTTGGCTGTCCGCAGGCGGCGGGCTGGTAGTCGAGGAATTGCTTGAGGATAATTTCCCCGCAGCCGGGCGAAAAGTAAAAGACGCTGTACGGGCGGTCGTCCTCGTTGAGGGCATTCATTTGCATATCGGCCGCTGCCGTGTTTTGATTCACGGCGTGGATGAACTTGTCCTGAAGCCGGGCGGTTTCTCCGGCCGCGACATCCTGCATGCTGAGCGTTATGCGGTACCAGTCCATGGCTCCTCCTTGGTGCGGGGCGTGGACGGACAACGGATGAATTTTGATGTATCACCGAATAGGCTACATCAGATTGAGGAAAAACGGCAAACCACAAGCGGTTTGCCATCCCCAAAAAAGCTCTCGTAAGGAGACGTGAAATGAGTAAGACCACAGCGAATTTGGAAGCGGCGTTTGCCGGTGAGTCTCAGGCCAACCGCAAGTACCTTGCCTTTGCCGAGAAGGCCGATAAGGAAGGGCTGGCGCAGGTTGCCAAGTTGTTCCGCGCAGCCGCCGCTGCGGAGACGGTGCACGCGCATGCGCACCTGCGTCTGCTCAAGGGCGTCGGTTCCACCAAGGAGAACCTGATGACCGCCATCGCTGGCGAGACGCATGAATTCAAGGAAATGTACCCGGCCATGATTGAGGACGCCAAGGCCGAGGGCGAGCGCGCGGTAGAGCGATACTTTGGCTTTGCCAACGCCGTTGAGGAAGTGCACGCCTGCCTGTACGAAAAGGCGCTGAATGACCCCGAAGGTCTGCCCGCCACGGAATACTACGTCTGTAGCGTGTGCGGCCACGTGCACGAAGGCAAGCCCACGGAGAAGTGTCCTGTCTGCAATGCCAAGCCCGAGGCCTATTTCCTCGTGGACTAACGGCGCGAAAAAGCCAAGACGGCGCGGCTTGTGGCATTGACACCGGCCGCGCCTGTGCGCGCCGGGCTGCCCTGCCGGGCGGCTGCGGCGCGCATGATACGATAGACCGTCCCCGGCCTCGCCGTGGGCGGTCTTTTTTTATGGCACGGGGCCAGTGGATTCGCGGGCTGTGGGTTAGCGTCTGCCGCCGCCCATGCCGCGTCCGCCGCCACCGCCCATGCCGCGGCCACAACCGCCACGGCCACCTCGGCCGCCGCCCATGCCCCGGCCCATGCCGCAACCTGCGCCGCGTCCTACGCCTTGGCCCATGCCTTGACCGCGGCCCTGTCCGGGCTGGGGCGTGCTGGGTGCGGTCTGGCCGGATTCGGCCTGTGCGAGGGCGTCGCTGCATGTGGCGGCGTTCACCGTGATGATGCGCAGGCCCGCCTGCGTCAGCGCGGCTTCGGCCTTGGGGCCAACGCGGCCGGTGATAACGGCCTGTACGCCAGCGTCCACAACGGTCTGCGCGGCCTGAATGCCTGCGCCCTGCGGCTGTGTGGCGGCGGTGTTGTCAATGGCTGCGGTCTGGCCGGTTTCCGTGTCGTGGATGAGAAAGACCGGGGCGCGGCCAAAGCGCGGGTCCAGTGCGCTGGTGAGTTCCGGGCCGGTACTGCTGATTGCATACTTCATGAGGAAAGACCTCCTGTTTTATGTGTTGCTCTGTTGCTTTGAAGTGAGCAAAGGCTGTGCCGGATGTGGAAAGTCAAGAAAGACAGGTGGTTGTGATTTTGTCCGGTTTTAAAAAGGCGCAGGTTTCGCCTGTTCTTGTGCGGGGGAGGGCGCAATATGCGCCCAGACGAAAAAGCCCCCGCGCGGGTGCACGGGGGCTGGACGTGCCGGAAAGGGGCAGGGTGGGCGTTTACCAGACGCTTCGGACTTTGACGCCGCGCTGCTGCATCACGTCCTTGCACTGGCGGATGGAGTATTCGCCGTAGTGGACAATGGAGGCGATGAGCGCCGCGGAGGCGTGGCCTTCGGTGATGGCGTCGGCCATATGTTCGGGCGTGCCAGCACCGCCGGAGGCGATGACCGGGATGTGCACGGCGTCGGCGATGGTGCGGGTCAGGTTCAGCTCATAGCCGTCCTTGGTGCCGTCCGCGTCGATGGAGTTGACGCAGAGTTCGCCTGCGCCAAGGGCTTCGGCGCGCTTCGCCCATGCGATGGCGTCCATGCCCATGTGCTTGCGGCCACCGTGGATGACGATTTCATAGCCAGAGGGAATCGCCTCGGACACGGGAACGCGCAGGACGTCCATGCCCACCACGATGCACTGCGAGCCAAAGGCCGCCGCGCCTTCGGAGATGATGTCCGGGTTCTTTACGGCGGCGGAGTTGACGGAAATCTTCTCCGCACCGGCGAGGAGCACGTCGCGCATATCGCTGACGGTGGAGATGCCGCCGCCAACGGAGAAGGGGATGAAGATTTCCTGCGCCACGGCTTCCACAACCTTGAGCATAATGCCGCGGCGCTCGTGCGAGGCCGTGATGTCGTAGAAGACCAGCTCGTCCGCGCCTTCCTCATAGTAGGTGCGCGCGGTGTCCACCGGGTCGCCGATGTCGATGTTGTCCTTGAACTTGATGCCCTTGGTCAGCCTGCCGTCGCGGACATCAAGGCACGGGATGATGCGCTTACTCAGCATTTTTGACCTCCAGGCAGTAGTCGTGGAAATTCTTGAGCAGGGCGAGGCCGGGCCTGCCGCTCTTTTCGGGATGGAACTGCACGGCCCACAGGCCTTCGCGCCCGTGCATGGCGCAGAATTCGTGCCCGTAGGTGGTGGTGGCCAGAACATACTGTGCGTCCGCGTCCGGGTAGTAGCTGTGCACGTAGTAGAACTCCGCACCCGGCTCAATGCCCCGGAACAGGCGCTCGTCGGGATTCTTCGGCGTGACGGCGTTCCAGCCCATATGCGGGATGCGCACGGGGGTGCCGTCCTCTTCGGTCATGTCGCCGTCAAAGCGGCGGCAGATGCCGGGGATGATGCCGAGGGTGGTGGTGTTGTTCTCCTCCGACGAGTCGAGCATAATTTGGCAGCCCACGCAGATGCCAAGGAGGGGCTTGCCGCTGTCGATAAGCGAGGAGAGAACGGAGTCCAGACCGGTGGAGGTCAGTTCATTCATGGCCTGACCTGCCGCCCCCACACCGGGAAAGATGACGCCGTCTGCACTGCGCAGAACGTCCGCATTGTCCGTGATGGTGCATTCTATGCCCAGATGGTCGAGGGCGCGGCGGACGGAAGTTTGGTTTCCGGCCTTGTAGTCGAGTATTGCGAGCATGTCTTTCTCCTTCGTAGAACTCAGCAAATTAGACAATATGCGGCTGCAATACAAGTGCGGGATTTGCCGCGCGCCGTTTTGCGCCGCCGCGTGCTGGTGGAGCGCATCCGCGCGCGTGGGGGTTGCCCTCATATGGGGCGGGAGTATACAAAGCTGGTTTGCGTAGCACAAACCACAACCAACGGAGATGGTATGTATATAGTGACCGGCGGCGCGGGCTTCATCGGCAGCGCCTTTGTGTGGAAGCTCAACGAGATGGGCATTCATGACATTGTGGTGGTGGATGACCTTGGCACCGGGGACAAATGGCGCAACCTCGTGAACCGGACGTATATGGACTTCGTGCACAAGGATATGTTCCTTGAGATGATTCTGCACGAGGACCTGCCCTTTGACGTGGACGCCATCATCCACATGGGCGCGTGCTCCTCCACCACGGAGCGCGACGCCAATTACCTGATGGAAAATAATTACCGGTATACGATGACGCTGGCGCACTTTTGCCTTGAGCACGACGTGCGCTTCATCAATGCCTCCTCCGCTGCAACCTACGGCGACGGCGCGCTGGGCTTTGATGACGACCCGGCGGGCATCCCTGCGCTGAAGCCGCTGAACATGTACGGCTACTCCAAGCAGCTGTTTGACCTGTGGTCCCTGCGTACGGGCGCGGCGGACAAGCTGGTCAGCCTGAAATTCTTCAACGTGTTCGGGCCCAACGAGTACCACAAGGGCGATATGAAGTCCGTGGTGTGCAAGGCTTTCTCGCAGATTGGCGACACCGGGGCCATGCGCCTTTTTGCCTCGGAGCGTGACGACTACCCCGACGGCGGCCAAAAGCGCGACTTTATCTACGTGAAGGACTGCGTGGACGTGATGTGGTGGCTGCTCAATAATCCGCAGGTGAACGGCATCTACAACCTTGGCACCGGCTCCGCCAGAACGTGGAACGACCTCGCCCGCGCGGTGTTTCACGCCATGGATGTGCCGGAGGATATCCAGTACATCGACATGCCCGAGACCCTGCGCGGCAAGTATCAGTACTTTACTGAGGCCAGCATGGACCGCCTGCGCGCGGCCGGGTGCCCGGTGGACTTTGCACGCCTTGAGGATGCGGTTGCCGACTACGTGGGGAACTACCTCGCAACGGGCGATCCGTACTTGTAGCCGCGAAGACCCCGCGGGCTGGTTCGCCTGCCTCGTTAAACAAAAGGAAACGCCGGGTGCGCAGTGCGCATCCGGCGTTTTGTGTGCTGTGTGGTCTGCGGCTACAGGCCGGGGAGTTCCACGGGCGGAAAGTCCGCGGCGTCCAGCTCGTGCCCCAGCTTGGAGAACAGGCGTGGTTCCAGCATTCGGCGGCCCTTGCTGGGACCGTCCACAGGCGTCAGCTCCTGACCGTCGTAGGTGACGCTGGTGATGAGCGGCTCGTCAAAGCCGAAATCCGTGAAGGTATCCACGCTGACGTTCAGCAGGGCCGAACGGAAGTCGCCTTCGAGGGCTGGCAGGGTGAAGGTCTGTGTGCCCTTGTCCACGGAGCCGAGCAGAATAAGCACCTCGTCCTTGGCAATTTGGGTCAGGAAGGGGCTGAGGTGCACCGGCGAGGGCGTGGCCGCGACATTGTCGGGGTACAGCTCAACTTCTGGCACGCCGTCGATGCAGGCCGTCATTTTGAGGCTGTTTTCAAAACAGTAGGCGGCGCGGTGCTACAGGCGGTGGGCATTCCACCAGCCGGACCACGAAAAGCCCACAGCCTCCGCGAATTTTCCTGCAAGCTCCTCGTCAAAGTAGAGAATGCCCTTAAAACAGTTGTTGGCGAAGTAGGGCGTGTTGTTCTTGCCGAGACAGTGCTTGTAAATCTTGTGGACAAAGCGCTTCGGGATGGACGTGATAATCACGTTATTCTTGTATCCCGCGATATCGATTCGTAGTTCCATATCGTCTCCTCCGGTCACATCGCAATGACAGGCATCCTGTGGTGTAAAGGATTACCTAACCACCGCTTTTTCCTTTAGGCAAGGAAAATCGAAGAAGGAAACTGTCCGCCCGCTTACACTTTACGTTTAAACAGCCGCTCCAGGTCGCTGAGGCCCCATTGTACCTGCACGGGGCGGCCATGGGGGCAGTAGTCTTTGCCGGGGGTGGCGCGCCACGCTTCCAGCAGGGCAAGGGCTTCGTCGCGGGCAAGGGTTTGGTTGGCCTTGACCGCCGCTTTGCACGACAGCATGGCCCACAGGTCCGTGATGCCCTTGGCCTGTTCGCTGAGTGCGGCGCGCAGGTAGTCCTTGGCCCGCGCCGCCGTGAGCAGGGCGGGGATGGCCGTTACCGCAAGCAAGGTATCCGAGCGCCGCTCTAGGGAGAAGCCAAGGCGGCTCAGGTCCGCCCATATTTCATCCAAAAGCGCGCCCTCGGACGGATGCAGGGCCAGTTCCAGCGCAATGGCCAGCGGCTGGCTGTCGCCGCGCTCTCCTGCCTGCTCAAAGGTGTGGTAGAGCACGCGCTCGTGTGCGGCGTGCTGGTCCACAAGGGCAAGGGTGCCGTCCCGGTAGCGCAGGATGAGGTAGGTGTCCGCCAACTGGCCGAGGTATTCACTCCCATCGCTTGATGGCGCGGCAAAGATGGGCGGGGCCGTTTCGCCAACGGAGTCGTACAGGTCCGCGTTGCTGGACACGGCAGGCTCATGCATGGCCGCCGCGCGCGAGGCGTCCGGCGCAAGGTCGAGGAAGTTTTCGCGCTCGGTCATGCGCTTGAATTCGGAGTAGGTGGAGAAGCCGGGGCGCGTGTCATCAAAGTCCGCCGCGCGCGAGGTGCCGCCGGATACCGGCTCGTAGCCCGGACGTGACGCCGGACGCGGGCTAGCAGTGGCTGAGGCGCCAAAGGAGGACGGCGCGCCAGTGGACGGGCCTGACGCCGCGCCAAAGGAATCGGGCAGTGCGTCCATGGAGTCCATGGCGCTGGAGGTTCCAGAGGGGCCGGGGGCGTTCCCTGCGTGGTCTGGCATACTGACGTCTTCGGTGCGGTGGGGCTGAGCCGAAGCGTCCAGCGCGGTGATGATGGCGCGGCGGATAACAGAGAACACCGCCCGCTCGTCACGGAAGCGGACCTCGGTTTTGGCCGGGTGGACGTTAACGTCCACATGCTCGGGCGGCACTTCCAGAAAGACCACCGCCTGTGGGTATTCGCGGGTGAGCAGGCGGCCTGTGTAGGCCTCGCGCACCGCGCGCAGGAGCACCTTGTCCGTCACGGGGCGGTTATTCACATAAAAAAGGATGCGGTCCGCGCGGGCCTGCGCCGTGCGGGGACTGCCCGTGACGCCGTGGGCGCTGTAGCCGTTTTGCTCGTGGGCAAAGGGCATCAGGCCGTCGGTGATGGCCGGGGGCCACGCGGCGGCAAGGCGTTTGGCAAGGTCCTGCCCCGCGCTGAAGGTGTAGACCTTGCGCCCGCCCACGGTCAGCTTCATGCGCACATCAAGGCGCGTGAGGGCAAGGCGGAAAAAGGCGTCCTGACAACGGCGGGTCTCCGTGGCTGGGGTTTTGAGGAACTTGAGGCGCGCCGGGACATTGGCGAACAGGTCCCGGATTTCAATGCGCGTTCCTTCGCGCAGCATGGCCGGGCCGGAGTCCGCCGCGCGGCCCGCGTCCACTTCCACAAAGGAGCCGGAGTCCTCGCCGTGGGGGACGGAGGTGATGCGCATGCGCGACACCGAGGCGATGGACGGCAGCGCCTCGCCGCGAAAGCCAAAGCTGCGGATGGTGTTCAGCTCGCTGATGTCGGCAACCTTGCTGGTGGCGTGGCGGGTGAGGGCGAGGTGCATCTCGTCCTGCGTCATGCCCCAGCCGTTGTCCTGAATGTCTATAAGCCCCTGCCCGCCTTGCTCGATGGTGACGGTCAGGCTCGTTGCTCCGGCGTCGAGGCTGTTTTCCATCAACTCCTTGAGCACGCTTGCGGGGCGCTCCACCACCTCGCCGGCGGCGATTTGGTTTTGCAGTTCCGGGGACAGAATATGAATAGGCCGTTTGGTAAGGGCTGTCTGTGCGGTGTCGGTCATGGGTCGGTTGTACAAGAAACGTCAGGAGCTTTCCACCATTGTGTTGTATGGGGTGGAAAGCTCTCATCTCGGGAAAAGGACGCATGGTTTCAGGGGATTGCGGGCGGCGCGCGTCGGCGCTTCACTCAGCCATGGACGTTTGGCGCGCCGTACGCATTGCGCGCGGGCGCAGTAAGCAGAAGAAAAGCGGGGACGGCGTGCCGCGCGGGGCGTTGGGATGATGAACTTGTGGGCGGCTGTCCCATGGCCGTGTGGGTGGACGAAGTCCCATGGGCGCAAGGACGGACGAAGTCCCTTGGGCGCGTGGCCGCGCCACGCAAAACGGGCGCGGAAGCAAAGCTCCCGCGCCCGGTGATGGTGTGGTGTGCGCCGCGCGCTACAGGGACAGGCCCAGCAGCGTGATGCGCGCTTCAAAGCGTGCTTCGTCGTCGGTCTGCGTGGTGAGCAGTTCTAGCGCATAGCATTGGTGCGTGTAGATAAGGCGCAGGGTCTTTTCCAGATCCGTCGCGGCCTCGATATCCGTGCGGTACAGGAAGTCCACGGTCCAGTTGGGATTAATAATCCACGCCATGCCGAACTTCAGCTGGCGCAGGCGTTCGCGGTCCTGCCGCTTGTACTCGTCCAGCGCTTCCTGAAAGTCCACACCAAAGGATGCGCGCATCATCTGGGGGATTTCGTAGGTCAGGAAGTGCTCGTGCTCGGTCATGTCGCCAAGGTAGGGCGAGAACATGGTGCGGCTGGTCCAGCTGAAGTTTTCGTTGTAGCGGAACTGGGCTTCGGCGAGGAAATCCGAGAATGGGCGGCGCTCGTACTCGTCGCGCTCGTCCTCGCGGGTGGCCTCGCGGCGGTCGTAGCTCTGCTCAAGGCGCAGACGCAGGAAGTCCAGATAATCCACAACCGGTTTGTAGGCGGTGGTGTCGCCGTCGGTGTACGGGGCGATGCGCACGCGCCTGCGGTCAAGGACGTTGGTCACGGAGTAGGTGATTTCGTTCTGGGCATCCAGCCTGTCGAGGTCGTCGTAGTAGGGATTGTCCTCCTGCCCGACGTAGGGCATCCAGTCGTAGTCCACGCGTGGCTGGATGGAGTGGCGGATGCGCTGCCATGCGCTTTTGCCGTCGTTTTCCTCGGTGGCGTCCAGCGTGTCGGAACCAAGGTCATACACGCGGGACAGCTCCGTGAAGGCGCTGACGGTAAAGTTCGGCAGGTGGCGCATGCGCAGGTCTTCCGCATCGGTTCCGCTTTCGTACTCATCCTCAATGTAGAGGGTTTCGCGTAGTCCGGCGGTGGGGATGACGGAGATGGGACCAACCTCAAAGGGCAGGCTGAGGGACGGTTCGGCTTCCACACGCATGCCGGAATCGCCCTTGGCGCGCCAGAAGTAGCCCGAGGACGAATCCATCATGAACTCAAGGGGCAGCCCTTCGAGCAACTGATCCTTCCAGACGAAGCCGAAGAGCTCCGGCAGGCGCTGGAGGGTGGGAT
>NZ_JBUDSW010000065.1:0-15372 GCF_054921475.1 Desulfobaculum sp.
TTGTCCGGGGCCTCCTGCGCGGCCTTGAGGGCGCGGGCGGAGTCGATAACCGCCTGCACGTCCTGCTCGCTCATCCCGGCCTTGATGGCGGCCAGCTCGTCGCGTTCCTCGCGGTCGCGCCGTTCGCCCAGTTCCGGGTCCGGAGTCAGAAGTACGGTCACGCGGTGGCCGTTGCCCAGCAGGTACTCACGCAGCAGGTTCTGGAAGACGGGCACGCCCTCGGCCAGTTCGGCCTTGAGGCGCTCAAGGGGGCCCTCAAAGGCCAGCGGCGCAAAGGGGTCGCCATCGTACAGCCACGTGGTCAGGGACATGAGCATCATGGACAGGCCCTTGGGGAAGCGCCCGGTGTTCTGCTCGCGCAGGTCAAATTCCACGCTGTTCAGGGCTGCTTCCACCATCTCGTCCGAGGGGCCGTTTTCGCCAAGACCGCGCAGCACATCAAGGATGATGCCTTCGGCCTTTTCGCGGTTTTCGGCGTCCATGCCCTTGAGGCCAACGGAGAAGGACATCTGGCGCAGTTCGTCCTCAAGGCCCACCCCGGCGAGGTCCTCGCCAAGGCCGGATTCCATCAGCGCGCGGCGCAGCGGCGAGGACGGCAATCCAATGAGCACATGCTCCAGCACCTGCAGGCGCAGGGCAAGGTCACGGTCCGAGGTTTCGGGCAGCAGCCAATTCATGGTGAACATGGCCTTGGCGTCCGCGCCGCCAGCGTAATGGCGCTCCACCACGGCGGGCTGATTGGTGGGCGTTTGCACCTCCACCTCGGAGTCCACGGTCAGCACCTCAAAGCCGCTGAGGGCGTCGGCCAAAATCTTCAGGCGGGTGTCTTCGTCGTCATCGCCATAGAACCAGAACCGTGCGTTGGAGGGATGGTACAGCGTGCGGTGGAACTCCATGAACATTTCATGGTTCAGGTCCGGGATATGGCGCGGGTCGCCGCCGGAGTCCAGCCCGTAGGTGGTATCCGGGAACAGCTCGCGCTGGGAGAATTCGTGTAGCAGGCTATCCGGAGAGCTGTACGCGCCCTTCATTTCGTTGAAGACCACGCCCTTGCGGGTGAGCTCGCCCTCTGGGGAATCCAGCTCATAGTGCCAGCCTTCCTGCTGGAAAATCTGCTCGGTGATGCGCGGGTGGAACACGGCATCAATGTAGACGTCCACAAGGTTGTAGAAGTCCTGCACATTGGTGCTGGCCACGGGGTAGCAGGTCTTGTCCGGATAGGTGAAGGCGTTGAGGAAGGTCTGGAGCGAGCCCTTCAGCAGTTCCACAAACGGCTCCTTAACCGGGTACTTGGCGGAGCCGCACAGCACGGAATGCTCCAGAATGTGGGGCACGCCTGTGGAATCACGCGGGGGCGTGCGGAAGCTGACGCCAAAGACCTTGTTCTCGTCGGGGCAGGTCAGGCTCATGAGTTCCGCGCCGGTCCTCTGATGGCGGAAGTGCCGCGCCTTCACGCCGAGTTCGGCAATTTCCTTCTCAACAAGCAACTCGAATCCGTGTATAATCGTCATCCATTCCTCCCGCTTTGCGCCAAAGGCTAAAGGGAGCCAAGGCGGCGGTACTTTGTCGTTTTTTTAGCCACGAAGGGTGTTGTACATGAGCTTTCTCGCAAATAAAACCGTCATCGTCACCGGCGCGTCGTCCGGCGTGGGCCGCGCCACCGCGCAGGAACTGGCCGAACGCGGAGCACGCCTTGTGCTGTCCGCCAGAGCTGTGGATCCGCTCAAAGCCGCGCTGGAAGCGTGCGCAAACGCCTCGCACGAGGCAGGGTTCTCCGGCGATCACGCCATGATAGCCGGGAGTGTCGCAAAGGCCAAGGTCGCAGAAAGCCTTGTCGCCACGGCCATGAACATGGGCGCGTTTACGGGCCTCATCCACGCGGCGGGCGTGCTGGCCCCCGGCCCCGCGCTGTGGGAGTTGGACCCGGACCGCTTTCAGGACGTCTTTGACGCCAGCGTGCATGGCGCGTGGATGCTCATCCATACGGCCATGCCCGCCCTGCGGCATGTGGAAAACAGCTTTGCCGTCTTCCTTGGCTCCGGTGCGGCGGAGATCACCCAGCCCGGCATCGCCGCCTACTGCGCGGCCAAGGCCGCAGAGGAGCACATGGTCCGCCAGCTGGCTGTGGAATTGCCGCAGGTGGCGTCCATGGTCTACCGCCCCGGCATTGTGGACACGCCCATGCAGACCAAGGCCCGCGCCAGCACAGGCGAAATGGCTGAGAAAGTCAGCGCCGTCTTCAGCGCTTGGCACGAGCGCGGCGAGCTGCTGACGCCGCAGGAATCCGCCTGCGCCCTCGTCTCCCTCATTGAGGGCGGCGTCCGGCGTTTTCATGGCGGCATTGCCACCGTGGCGGATGCCTCGGGCTGACGCCGGGCACTGTGCCACCACCTCGCCGCCACGGCGCGGCGCACACCACAACGACACCACGCAGGAACAAACAGTCCATGACCACGCAGACAGAACACCACACCACCGCGCAGGCACTTGTTGACCGCCAATTCGCCTTTGCGGACCTTTCGCATCCGGCCATGGCCATGCTCCAGAGCCTCGCCATGACCGATACCACAGAAGCCCTGGCAAGCGGCGCGCTGACCCCGCCGAAGCCGGGCAGCACGCCGCCCCTGCCTCAGCCGCAGGCCCCGCTCAGCGCCATAGACCTGCTGCGCGATGAAATCTCCCTGCCGTCCCTGCCCTCGGTCTATGCCGAACTGCAAACGGTCATCGCCGACACCAGTTCTTCAGCCAGCGACGTGGCGCGGGTTATCTCGTCGGACACCAGTTTGACGGCCTTTTTGCTGCGGCTGGTGAACAGCGCGTTCTATAGCTTTCCCTCGCAGATTGACACCATCTCGCGCGCTGTGGCCGTGGTGGGGACGGCGCAGCTGTCCACCCTGGCCCTTGGTACCTCGGTCATGACCATGTTCACCGGCATTCCGGAAGAGCTCACCAATATGGAGGACTTCTGGCGGCACAGCATCAGTGTGGGCGTGCTGGCCCGCGCCATTGCCGTGCGCAGCGCCACGGGCGAGCCGGAACGCTTTTTCGTCGCGGGGCTGCTGCACGACGTTGGGCGCCTTGCCCTGTGCAAGGTCGCCCCAGACCGCTTTGGCGACGCCATTGCCACCGCCCGGGCCAAAGGCATGCTGCTCTACGAGGCCGAGCGCGAGGCCCGTGGCGTTGACCACGCCACCCTTGGCGGCATGCTGCTGCGCAAGTGGAACCTGCCCTTTAGCCTTGTCAACGCCGTACTCTACCACCACGACCCGGCGCGCGCCTCCAAGCCCGAGGCCTCCGCCGTTATCCACCTTGCGGATATTCTCTCCTGCGCGCTGTTCCACGGCCACACCACAGAGCGCCTTGTGCCGCCGCTGGCCAGTGAAGCGTGGGACGCCCTGCGCCTTACCCCGGACGACCTGCCCGCCTGCATCAACGGCGCGCAGGAGCAGATTGACGAAACCCTCCACGCCCTCTTGCACGATGGAGCCTAACCCCGCACGGGGCGAAGGTGCCGCGCCCAGCTATTGCGCCCAGACAGTGCCCTCTGCCGCTCCGCCGCCGCACGGCCGGGAACCTTCCCCAGCCCTATAGCGCGCGGCTTCCGCCACAGCCCCACATGCACCAACCCCGGACGCGTTGCCGCATCCGGGGTTGAAAAGCGTGGCCCGCCGCCACAAGCGCGCCATAAAGCTGACGCGCCGCGTATTTTTTCCAGCCAAGCTGGTCCGTTGTCTTGCAGACGATTCAGACAGAACGCGGCGCAAGGCACGCGGACGGTCCGCGCCCACAGGGTGACCGCGCTACACAGCCAAAACGCCGCCGGTCTCCGCCCTTCTAGGCAAGCATGCCAGACAGGGTCGTATCCCCGCCGTCAAACAGCGACAGCGCAAGCTCCATCTCGCTGGCGAAGCGGCTGTGCACCGCACTGCGGACCCGCTCCGTGGAGGAGCCAAACTGGCCGCTGCGGTGGGCGTACACTTCCTGAATAAGCGACTTGCCAAAGTCATCGGCGCCATTTCTGTTCACAGCATCCACGGCGCTGGCAAAGATGCGCGCCGAGCCGGATGCCCCGTGCTGTACGGCGGTGCTCCACAGCACCTGCGCCAGCACGCCGCCCTCGCCTTCAAGGTCCAGCCCTGTCAGTTCGGCCACCTTGCGCGCCGCCGGCAGGAAGTGCGTCTCGCGGATAAACTCGTGCTGCACATCGGCAAAGCGCTCCGGCTCCGCCTGCGCAATATCCTTCCACGCGGCGGGAACGGCTCCTGTGGTAGAACCGGTGTTGGCTTTGCCCGCACCGCGCAGGGCCTCGGCCCACTTGGGCGCGTGGCGGTCAAGGTATGTCAGAAAACCGTCAAAGGTCCCCGCGCGCGATGAAATCTGATACATGCCGTAGGACGTGCCGCCCACCCGGTCATACCCGATCACGCCGGGGTCGCCATTGGATTCAAAACGCGCCGCCAGCAAGCCTGCAAGGCGCGCGGCCTCGCGACTGCCATAGGCCTTATTTTCCATAGCCTGCGTTGCCGCCTGCCGTGAGGGCGATTCAGCGGACGTGTGGCCTGCGGCCTGCGCCATTACAGCGCCTGCCGCAGCGTCGGCGTCAGCTATGGTCCCGGCCTTGGCGGCCTGCACGGCCGCACTGCCCGGCTGGGCGCTGGCGTCGGTCTTGGCGCTGACGGTGGCAAAGGAATCGCCCGCAGCGCCGTGGTGTTGCGCCGTGGTCATGGCCTCGGCGCGTTGTCTGTGGTGGACGTTTCGCAGGGTCTCCAGCATGGTTGCCAACGCATTGGCGCCTCCCAGCGCGCCGGGGAAGGTTCCCTCGCCGCCGCCCCGCGCGTCGCCGCCGGAGTCCGACAACGTGTCGATGAGCATGGAGGCGTCCGTCAGCCCTGCGAATTCGCTGGCCTGATGCGCCCCGCCCTCACCGGTCATACCGTTTATGAATTCCCGGCCCAGCATCAGCTGGCCTTCAACGCCCGTGTATGTTCCCGGGCCGCCGGTAAGAATGCTCTGCAACATACTGCCAAAGGCCGCATCCCCCAGCGGCAGGCCCTGCCCGCCGCGGAACTGCGATATCTTCTGAAGCGCCGCAATCTGTTTGGTTATGCTACTTAATCTATTCATGTACACGCTCTCCTAACGGGAATGACGACGTCGAAAAACCGACGATTCCCCCTCTCAGCAGGGTATTGAGCAATAAGCATGCCTAGATACTGAAACACCGCAATTCCAGCGAAGCATTTGCCCTTTTTGGCGTCTTTCCTGTAGGCTTGCCGCATACATTATCTTTTTGAGGAGATACCAATGATGACACGTGACGAAGCGCTGGCCCTTATTACCGCGCAAAATCCCGAACCGCACCTGATCAATCACGCCAAGCAGACCGAAGCCATCATGCGCGCCCTTGCGCCGCAGTTTGAGGCGGACGCCGAGCTGTGGGGCATCACCGGCCTGCTGCACGACCTTGACTACCCCATGACCAAAGACACCCCCGAACAGCACGGCGCCATGGCCAAGGATATGCTGGACGGCAAAATGCCCGAAGACGCCCTGCACGCCATCATTGCCCACAATGAAGAATGCACCGGCGTTGCCGCCGAAAACACGTTCGACTACGCCCTGCGCGCGGCAGAGACCGTCACCGGCCTCATCTCCGCCGCCGCCCTTGTGCGCCCCACCCGCATGGACGGCATGAAGGCCAAAAGCCTGAAAAAGAAAATGAAGGACAAGTCCTTCGCCGCCAGCGTCAACCGCGAGCGCATCCACGAGTGTGACAAGCTGGACATGGACCTTGGCGCATTTTTAACCCTGTCCATCGCCGCTATGGCCGGCGTGGCCGAGGAAACCGGCATCGCCTAGCCCTCTATGGCGCGCGCCCACCCCGCGCCAGTTTGACGAAAACAAAACACGGGCACGAAGCCGCCACAGCGCCCTTCGTGCCCGCCAAACGCTCACCCAGCGGATGCCCGCATCCGCGCCACCACTGGAGGACGCCGTGTTCCGCCTCCCCCGCGTTCACGACCCACTTGATGAAACCAGCTCCTTTGCCGAAAAGCAGTTGGCGCGCCTGATGCGCTGGCTGTATATGATCGGCCGGGGCTTTGTGGCCGACCAGTGCCTGCTGCGCGCCTCGGCGCTGGCCTATACCACCGTCCTCTCCATGGTGCCGCTTTTGGCCGTGGCGTTCTCCATTTCCAAGGGCTTTGGATTCCAGAACTCCACCTTCATCCGCACCCTGCTCATGCAGGCCACCACAGGCAACCCCGAGGTGGTGGAAACCATCATCGGCTACATCAACAACACCAACGTCAGCACGCTGGGCGTAGCCGGCGTGACACTGCTCTTCATGACGGTTATCTCGCTGCTGGGGAACATTGAGGCCAGCTTCAATTCCATTTTTGGCGTCAAGAGCCAGCGCAGCCTGTGGCGCAAGTTCTCGGACTATCTGGCCGTGACCATGGTCTGCCCACTGCTCATCATCGTCGCCATCAGCTCCACGGCGTCGCTCCAGAGTACGCACGTGGTGCAACAGATTCTGAGCGTTTCGGTCTTCAGCACGCTGTACATCGCCCTGCTCAAGCTGCTGCCCTATTTCACCACGTGGCTGGCGCTTATTTTTATTTATGTCTTTATCCCCAACACGCGGGTGCGCTTTCCCGCCGCCCTCGGCGGCGCGGTTATCGCCGGCAGCCTGTGGCAGTTGGTGCAAATGGCCTACATCCAGTACCAAGCCACCTCCACCAACTACAACGCCATCTACGGCAGCTTTGCGCAGGTACCGCTGTTTCTCATCTGGACCTTTATCAGCTGGATTATCGTCCTGCTGGGCGCGGAAATCTGCTTCGCCCTCCAGTATAGCGAAAGCTACTACAGCGAGGCGCGCATGAACGAGTACAGCTTTGACGACAGGCAAAAGCTGGGGGTACTCGTCCTCGCCCTTATCACGCATATGTTTCAAAGCGGACGCCCCACACCCACCAATGAGGACATCGCCCACCGCCTTGGCGCGCCGGTGAAGCTGGTGAACCATGTGATGTTCATGCTTGCCCAAAGCGGCGTGGTGGTTAAAGTTGACCGCGAGCGCGGCGAGGCATACACCCTTGCCCGTCCCCCGCAGAGCGTTCGCATCGTGGACGTAATGCAATCGCTGGCCCTGTACAGGGACACCACAGGACGCGAGCCCTTTGAAAGCAACGCCGACTTTCTGGCTCCCATATTTGCGCAAATCGGACAGGCCGCGCGGGCAAGCGACGGCAACCTGACCCTGGACGCCTTTGCAACGCATTGCGCAGGGCACGCCTTTTGCGATACATCTCGGCACGATGAAGAGACGCGACACACAGATGGAACATAACCACAAGTATTTCCGCAACACGGATTGCCGATACTTTCCCTGCCACAAGGGCGCAGACCCAGAGCATTTCAACTGCTTGTTCTGCTTCTGTCCCCTGTATTTTCTGCAGGACTGCGGCGGCAATCCCACATGGCGCGGCAAGGTGAAGGACTGCACCCACTGCACCGTCCCGCACTCCCCCGGCGGCTACGAGCATGTCCTCGCCCGTCTGAAACCCGAGTTCGAACGGATGCGCGCCGCATCCGACGACGAAAGCTAACCAGCACCTCGGCAGCAACAGCGCAACCAAAGGACAGACCGACATGAACGCCCAACGCAAATCGCTCCTCACCCTCGCAGTGGTCCTCATTGCCATTGGTGCCGGATTCTGGCTGTGGAATGCCCGCACCGCCCCAGCACCGGACGCACAGACCGAATCGCGGCAGGACGAAGCCGACGGCGCGGCCTCGTATCTGTCCGAATTGCCCCGCGTGCCCGTGACTGACGACGGCAACGCCACGGCAGAGGCGACGGCCCAGCCCCAGCCCGCTGCCCCCGCGCAGGAGACCAACGCCTCGCAGGTACGCGGCAACGCCACCCCCAGCGAGCAGCGCACGGACGCCGTGGTCACGCCGGACTTTATCCGCGACCTTGCCCGCCTGTGCGCCACCAATTACCACCCCCCGCGGACCCGGCATAATCCCTCCGGCAGCGGCCTCACAACCCTCACGTTCAAGAAGCTCAACATGCATTACGGCATTGAGCTGACGGGCCTGCGCACCGGCTCGCGCGATGTGTTAGAGGGCCGCACCGCCGTGCTGCGCCACCTGATGTCTCCCATCGTCCTGCGCACCGTGTACGCTCTGTTTGGCGACGCCTTTGTGGCCGCCCTTGCCGAAGAAGGCATGCACCAGACCCGCGAATTCAAGGCCCCCGAAGGCGGCTACGCCTTCCGCGCCCTCACCGCCAAGGAAGCCGAAAACATGCTGGACGTCTACGCGGCCATGGTCCGCGAGGTGGGCAGCACCTTCCGCGCCTTTGCCAAGCGCCGCGACCTTGTGGATGTGATGGAGCGCTACAGCCGCGCCGCCCGCCGCGTCACCGACGCCTACGGCGCCTACGCCGACCTTGAGGCGCAGGACGCACCGGCCAAACAGCTGGACCGCATCTCCGCAGAAATCAAAAAGGCCCTTGTGGAGCGCGACAGCATGCGCGCCACCATCCTGTCCATGGCCTCCCCCAAAAAGACCCGCAAGCTCCTGTCCGAAGGCGACGTTATGGACATTGCCACGTGGATTTCCCGGCGGCTGACCACGGACAAGGAATACATCAACGCCATCGGCGCCATTGCCTCCCTCAGCGAGGAGCTGGCCATGGACCTGAAGGGCTTTGACACCACCGCCCTTGCGGCCAATGCCGCCAGTTCCCCTGCACCCGATGCCGCCAGCGCCACCGCGCAGTAGCCCCGGCCATACAACGACACACAGCCCGGTATGCGTCACGCATACCGGGCTGTTTTTGTGCTGTGCTCTGGAGCCGGCGGCTAGCTGGCCGCGCCTTCGCCCGCAAGGGCGAATTCCACCGCCGCAAGGGCGTGCAGGCGCGTGGTATCCAACAGCGGCACGTCGGTGTGCTCGGAACCGACCAGCAGAGGAATTTCCGTGCAGCCAAGCACCACGGCCTGTGCGCCGTTGTCCTGCAGGCGGCTGATGGCCTCAAGGTAGGTGGCGCGCGAGTCGTCGCGCAGTTCGCCCTTCACCAGCTCTTCAAAGATGATGCGGTTGATTTCCTTGCGCTCGGCCTCATCCGGCACGCACACCTCAACGCCATGGGCGTCGGCAAGGCGGCCCCGGTAGAAGTCGTACTCCATGGTGAAGGCCGTCCCCAAAAGGCCCACACGCGACCACCCGCGCGCCGTGCATTCGCGGCCCGCGGCGTCGGCAATGTGCAAAAGCGGCACGGAAATGGCGGACTCCAGCTTGGGGGCAATATTGTGCACGGTGTTGGTGCAGATGAGCATGCACTCAGCGCCTGCGGCAATCAGGGACTCCGCCGTCGCCGTCAGCTTGGCCGCGACATCGTCCCAGCGCCCGGCATGCATAAGGTCCGCGACCTCCTGAAAGTCATAGGATTGCATCACGATGTCGGCGGAGGGGACGCCGCCCATCCTGCGGGCCACTTCCTCGTTGATGATGCGGTAATACTCGATGGTGGATTCCCAGCTCATGCCGCCAAGAAGGCCAATACGTCGCATTGTCGGCTCCGGTGTTGTCAATATGTCCTGTGTGCGGGAGGAAGCCCGGGCTCCCCGGCCCCCTCTTATCCAAAGAAATAATACAGCGTACCCGTGGTGATGATGGACACGACGCGCAGCGTCTGGTTGGCGGCAATAAGCCGCAGGGCGATGCGCGGTTTAAAGATGCCCGCATAGTACGGGAACTGGTGGCGGAACGCCCGCATGGGCGAGGACAGCACATTGCCCAGCACCAATGCGAGGACGATTTCCCGCGTGGTCAGCGCCCCGTCCTGAATCAGCGCGCCAGCCGTTGCCAGCCCGGCCGTAAACTCCGCTGCCACGTGAAAGACCACAATGGACAGCGCCTCTGTCGGCAGCCACGAGAAGAAGGACACATGCTCGGCCAAGAAGTCTTCAAACACTCCAAACGCGCCGTAGCGGTTCAGCAAATAGATGGCGATGTAGATGGGCACTGTGATGCGCAAAATCTTGCGGATGCGCTTTTTGAAACGGCTCCACGTTTTTTTGAGGGCTTCACGCCAGCCCGCGCTGCGCTGTTCGTCCAAGCGGCACGTCACACAGCCCGGCGGCAACGGCGGCAAGACCAGCCGCCCGAGAAGAATGATGAAGGCCGTGCGCAAAAACGCCGCGCCAAGGGTCAGGCTCACATACACCACCGCCGCGCTGCCAATAAACGGCACGGTGATGAAAAACAGCGTGGGCATGTGCAAAAAATACGTCGGCAGGCTGTTGAACAGGTTGGAGATCATCAGCTCCTTGTCCGACAGGGTGCCCTTCTCGTGCGCCTCGGCCAGCATGGTGTTGGCCGCAATGCCCGAGAAAAACGCCATGGAAAAGCTGGCTCCGGTTACGTCCTTGAGGCGGGCAATGCGCGTAATAGGCTCGGCCACGCGCGCCACGGCGCGCGTCCAGTTCAGCGCCTCAATAAGGTTACCAATCATCAGGCCAAGGGAAATATAGAAAATAAGGCGGCACAGCGGCCAGCCCAAACCATTCCAGAGCAGGTCAAAATCCATGGGGTGTCATCCGTTATGTCTCATCGTTGCGGAGCTTCCGGCGAAGCTCAACAGGCGCAAATCGGGCCGGGAGGGGCCGCTCCGCCACCCGTGCGGCGGATGCGGCGTGTTAGCCTATCAGCATCGCCCACCGCCCACAACACCCCGCAAAAAACAACAAAGCCCCCGGTGACGGGGGCTTTGTGAAACCGCTGATGCGGTGGATATCCGGGGAATGCTTGGCTTACGCTTCCTGCATGGACCAAATCATGCGGCCAACGACCTTCTCGCCGTATTCGTCGATGGACAGCTGCTGGTCCACATGATTGGGGTTCTCCGACTTGAGGACGAAGAGATTCTGCTGGGCGTCAAAGTACACGCGGCGGATGACCAGTCCCTCGTAGGGAACCAGCACGCCGTAGACTTCGCCGGAAGTGATGGCCTTCTGGTCGCGGTCCAGGCCCACAAAAGCGCCGCGGCGCAGCAGGGGCTCCATGCCCGCACCATCCATCTGCACCACAAGCAAGGACTCGCGGTCAAAGGCGGAGGGGATGATAATCTGTCCTGCGGCGGTGGGCTTCCACTGGCCCTGCTCGCTCAGTTCGCCTGCCATACCGTAGTAAGTGACCACCTTGCCGGAGGCCAGCGGGTCGCCATAGGGCGCGCCCTCTTCATGCAGCGTCTCGGACAGCGCAGGCTGATCAAAGGGCTGGTAGCCTTCCTTGGTCTTGATGTGCTCAGGACCGCGGCCCATGGCCAGCCAATCGGGGTTGAGACCGTACTTGCGGAACAGCGTCAAAAACCAATCCGCGGGGACGGAGTCCCTGCGCTTGGCATCGGAAATACTGGACTGGCGGATACCCAGAACACTGGCCAGCTCGACCTGCGTTCTCGTTCCGGTTGCTTCCTTTATCCGTTCAACGACCGGTCCGAACCCTTGTCCGTACTTGGAACCTGTCTTACTCATTAATAAACCCTTCTTTTCCATAGCAGAGTATTGACAAGACTATCAGCTAGTCTATACAGTCAACTCGCTAGGACATCGTTATGGAACAAAAAATTCACACATCCTTGGACCAACACCCCTGCGGCCGACAGGCGGCTCTACGGGCTTGGCTGGCGTACCACGGCATCCCAATGAAGGAGCTGGCGCGCATGATAGGGGTTCATCCCTCGATGATGACGCACATCGTCAAGGGCAACCGCTCTCCTGCCAAGCGCATTGAGCAGCTTGTGGCACTTGGAATTCCACGGCACCTGCTGCCGGAGCCATCACGGCCGCCGGGGCGCCCACCGAATCAAGAGCCACTGAAGACGAAAGGGAGACAGGCAGCGCATCGAAGTGAAAACGCGCGGGTGGAAGGAAAAATGTGAGGTCGTATATCCACACGGAACCATTCGATCAGAATTCTGCCAATGTCGACACAGGCGCGTCTTAATCTATATGCACTCGCGCCCTTGTGTGCATTGTCCTATTCAGCCGGAGCGGCGTAGGCAATAATCATACTAATCTGGTCCAGTTTGTCAAATCCCTATCGTTCTCGCCATCTCGTTTTGTTGCTTGCGCAGTAATCATTCAATTCCCACGCGGAAAAAGCAACCCCTTTTTGAATGGCCCCGCCGATATTGTCAATCAATTTACCACATGTCTATCTTGCCATCCATATCCAAAAAAACGCCCCACCTCGGCGAGATGGGGCGTTCTATGTTTCAAAGCGGAGCAGTTTAGCGCATGTAGCGCATGAACTCGTTCTCCGGGGTCATAATGATTCTGGTCTTGTCGCCAAAGCTCTTCTCGTACGCTTCAAGGCTACGCTTGAAGGAGTAGAAGTCCGGCGACTGCTTGAGGGCACCAGCGAAAATCTTGGTCGCTTCGGCTTCGCCTTCACCTCGCAGCACCTGAGCCTTACGCTCGGCTTCGGCGAGGATGAGGGCGCGTTCCTTATCGGCCTGCGACTTGATCTTTGCGGATTCCTCCTGACCTTCGGAGCGGTACTGCTTGGCCTGACGTTCACGCTCGGCGCGCATGCGGCCAAAGATAGCGCGTTCGTTCTCCGGGGGCAGGTCCGTACGCTTGATGCGAACGTCCACGACCTCGATGCCGTATTCGCTGATAAGCGTGGAGGAGCGCTTGGTCACCTCTTCCATAATCTGCGCGCGCTTGTGGGCCACAACCTCACCGAGGGTGTAGCGGCCAAGGGAAGCGCGCAGCTGGGAGTAGATGATGTCGTCCAAGCGCGAGCGGGCGGTGTTCACGGTCCGCAGAGTCCGGTAGAACTCCAGCGGGTCCACGATGCGCCACTTGGTGTAGTTGTCCACCAGCATGGTTTTCTTGTCGCTGGTGAGGATTTCCTCGGGGCGGGCGTCGTATTCGAGCACACGCTTGTCGAAGAAAATGACGTTCTGGACAAAGGGCAGCTTAAAGTGCAGCCCCGGCTCCATAATGCCGCCAACGGGCTTACCAAGCTGGAGCACAATGCCCGATTCCGTCTCATCCACGGTATACACGGTCTGCGTTGCGCCGACGAACAAGGCCACCAGCAACACAATAAGGGCTACGGATTTGTTGGAAGACATTTAGTTGCTCCCTCCCTTGCCTGAAGGCCGCGCGGAAGAGCCACTGGGGGACAGCGGCAGATAGGGCACCGCACCCCGCAGGGCTTTGTCGGACATAATGATCTTTTCCGTGTTGGGGTTGGAGAGGATGTGTTCCATGGTTTCAAGGTACAGGCGCTTGCGCGTCACGTCCTTGGCCTTGTTGTATTCCTCAAGCACGGAGAGGAAGCGTGCAGCGTCACCCTTGGCCTTGCGTACCTGCGTCTCCTTAAAGGCCTCGGCCTTGTTCAGGAGCACAGCCGCCTGACCACGCGCCTTGGGGATCAGGTCGTTGCGGTAGGCGTCGGCTTCGTTGATGAAGCGGCTCTTGTCCTCGCGCGCGGATGCCACGTCCTTAAAGGCGTCGATGACTTCCTTGGGCGGATGCACGTTCTGCAGCTGCACAGCCACAACGCGTACGCCAGCCTCGTAGCGGTCCAACATTTCCTGCATCAGCTCGCGGGTTTCGTTCTGGATGGCGAGCTTGTCCGTAGTAAGCACCGTATCGATCTTGTTGCGACCGATGACTTCACGCATTCCGGCTTCGGCCACGCTCTTTACAGTCTCGTGCTGATTCTGCACATTAAAGAGGTAGTTCTTCGCATCGCGGATGAGGTACTGCACGATGAACTGCACGTCGACGATGTTCTCGTCACCCGTGAGCATGAGCGATTCCTGCGGCACGTCCTGGAACTGCCCCGAGGAGAACTGCGTGCGGCGGCCTACGGTACGAAGGCCAACCTCAACGCGGCGAATCTGCGTCACCTTCGGCGTCTGCACGGACTCGATGGGGAAGGGCCACCTGTAGTGCGGGCCGGGTTCCGACTGTCGTTCAAAAGCCCCAAAGCGCTGCACAACGCCGACCTCGTCCGGTCCAACGATGTAGATGCCCGAGGCAAGCCACAGCACAAGGGCTATAAGAAGCACAATGCGCCATGCCGGGAACTTGAAATTCTTGAAGCGGTCCCAATCGACGTTCACGTCGCCGAAATTGGGGCCTCCGCCTCCGCCGCCCGGCTGCCTTTTCCGTTTTTCCTGGAGTTTTTCCCAATCCCAATTCATAATAACACCAATTACGTTCAATGATTTCAGAGGTCAAGCAGACCTCCTGAGCATGTCGCCCTCCGGCGCAGTGCCATGGAAACGGCGTGGGCCGGGCCGCACACGTTTTGCGTCCGTCCCGAAAAATGTCGTACACCCAACCCTAAGTGTAGTATGGTAGTGCCGGGTTCCGCAATGAATATACGAAAGAAAATGCCAAGAAATACGGAGGACAAATGAAACCCGTCAATCAGGAGATCTTCAGGGCCTATGACATCCGCGGCATCGTGGACACCGACTTCGATGCAGAATGGGTAGAGACCCTCGGGCGCGCCTGCGGCACCTACTTTAGGCAGCTGGGGCACACGCAGGCCGTTGTGGCCCACGATTGCAGGCATTCCTCTCCCCTGTATCAAAAGAGCATCATCAAGGGCCTTACCGAGACGGGACTTGATGTTGTCTATTTGAATATGGTCGCCACGCCGCTGTTCTACTTCGCCTGCAAAACGCTGGGCCGCAAGGCCGGCGTCATGATCACCGCCAGCCACAATCCGCCGGAGTTCAACGGCTTTAAGGTCTGGGCCGGTGAGACCACCATCCACTCCGAGGAAATCCAAAAAATTTACCACATCATGCAGGCCGGTGAATTTGAAACCGGCTCCGGCGTCGCCAGCGAGCACGACATCGTGCCCGCCTACCTCGACGAACTGGCCGCCCAGACCACGCTGAACAATCCGGTCAAGGTCGTCCTCGACGGCGGCAACGGCGCGGCGGGCGAAGTATGCCGCGAGCTGCTCACCCGCATCGGCGCAACGGTCATCGACCAGTACTGCGACCCGGACGGCGACTTCCCCAACCATCACCCCGACCCCATCGTGCCCAAGTACATGGCGGACCTCATCCAGCGCGTGCAGGACGAAGGCGCGGACCTTGGCATCGGTCTGGACGGCGACGGCGACCGCATCGGCGTCATCGACGAGACCGGAAACATGATCTACGGCGACCAGCTCCTTGCCATCTACGCCCGCTCCGTGCTGGACAACATTCCCGGCGCCACCATCATTGGCGAGGTCAAGTGAACCCACCTCATGTACAACGACATTGCCGAGCACGGCGGCGTGCCCATCATGGGGCAGACCGGGCACTCCCTC
>NZ_JBUDSW010000066.1:0-15050 GCF_054921475.1 Desulfobaculum sp.
TTCTTAAGGGGTCGCACCCCTTAAGTCGCCGAAGGCAACCTCTTGAACCACGCGTAACGACCACGTCGGCCATGCCACACTCGTTTTTGCTCCGCAGGCTTAAGGATTTCATCCTTAAGAATCCTCTTTATACGCCACGCCCCTCACCACCCACACAGCCGCAATCACGCTCCCACGCCAGCCACGCCCACGCGGACCACTCGCCCTACGCCCGGCAACGCCTGCACCCCCTTTTTTGGGGCTGGCTTCCAGCCACAAAACCTCGGGATTCTTAAGGGGTCGCACCCCTTAAGTCGCCGAAGGCAACCTCTTGAACCACGCGTTACGACCACGTCAGCCACAAAAAAACGCCGCCGGTTTTCACCGGCGGCGTTTTTAACGTCGTATCTACCGTGCTCGTGGCGTCTTACTTAAAGAGCTTGAACTCGTCGCGACGGTTCATGGCCCATGCGGTCTCGTTATTTTCGTCGACTGCGGGGCGCTCTTCGCCGTAGGAAACGACCTTGAGGCGGGAGGAGGGCACGCCGAGCACTACGAGGAATTCGTAGGCAGCGCGGGCGCGGCGTTCGCCGAGGGCGAGGTTGTATTCTTCGGTGCCGCGGTTATCGCAATGTCCCTCAATGAGGAGCTTCCAAGAGCTGTACTTCTTCAGCAGTTCGGCCTTGGCGGTCAGCAGTTTCTTTGCTTCGGGCTTCAGGTCGTACTTGTCGAAGTCGAAGTAGATCTTGTTGCCGGTGATCGCCTGTTCGGCGGCCACCATGGCCTGCTTTTCGGCAGCCAGTTCCTGCTCTTTGATGCGCTGTGCATCATCGGCGGAGCTGGAGTCTGCGGGCTGGGTTGCAGCGGGTGCGGGTTCTGCGCTCATCTGCTTCTTGGCACAGCCGGTGCCAAGGGCCAGAACAAAGGCCATCATGACCATAACCACCAGGAGTTTCGTTCTCATTACATCCTCCTCGATCAGATTCAGGGACTTTACTCCTAAAAAAGGAAAAACCTTTGCGTCGTCATCAGGTACGAAGGGCGCACGCGGCCCTCGACTTTTTCAGGTCTACCCCGCCATAATACGAAAATCAACAAAAGAACAAGTCATTTCTTGAGAGTTACAATGGTGTCAACGCCTTGGCGCGGGCATTATTCACCGTATCTCGGGCCGAACACTGGATGCGTTGCCGCACCGTCACCTGTGGGCAACAGTTTGGGCTGCGCACCATGCCGCGTGGTAAGATACAGTTTATACTCTCCTGACCTGTTTGATGCAAAGCAGATGAAGTACCCGTCGGGGGAAAATGCGGGCTCCTCATCGCTACCGGGGCCGAAGGTCAGCTGACGTTCCTGTCCGGACTCCATGTCATGCAGAAAGATGCGGTGCCCGTCGGGGGTACGGCGGGAAAACACAATAAGCTTTCCATCGGGGCTGATGGACGGGCTGGTGTTGTATTTGCCGTCGTAGGTCACGCGGGTGACTTTGCCGGACTCCATATCCTTCACAAAGATGTGCGGGTTGCCGCGTCGGTCCGAGGTGAAGGCCATGGTGGAATAATCCTTGGTGAAGCACGGCGACACATCGATGGACCAATTTTGCACCAGCGTTTTGTGAATGCGCCGCAGGTCGCGCGTCAGCTCGTAGATTTCCATATTGCCGCGCGTAAGGGCCACGACCACCCGGTCGTCCTTGCTGAATGCGGTGCCGCCGATGGTGGTACCGGGGAGCTTGGACCGGAAAATACGGTTCTCCTTGGAGTCCCAAATGCCGAGGGTGTGGTCGTGGTCGCTATGATGCGCAAAGGCGAGATAGCGGCCCGTGTGGGACCACGCCGGGCTGATGCTGGCGCCGTGCAGATAGGTCACCTGCCGCAGTTCGCGTCCCTGCGGGGTGACGGTCCAAATCTGCCTGTTGCCGTCCTTTCCGGTTTTGGAGAAGGCGATGATGGAGCGGAAGTACTCATCGCGCCCGGTGAGGGCCTCCATAAACGCGGCGCAAAAGAGGTCCGCCACGCGGGAGATATTCTTTTCGTTGACGCCGGAGTAGGCCTTCCCCACCACAAGGCGGGAGGTGAAGGTCTCGTACACGCGGCACTCAAGGCGGCTGCCGCCTTGGCCATTGGGCTTCCACCCCGTGGTCATAACGAGGTCAACCTTGCTGAGCTGAAAGCGCTTGAAGTCGATGCCGCTGCGGGAAACTCCGGCAAGCTGCACGCCGCCGAGAACGTCCGTCGGCGCTACTTCGCGGATAAAGGGCAAAAAGGAGAAGTTCTGGCTCACCAACTGCCCGAAGGTAGGGGCAAGGGCCGGAACGGGCGCGGCGTCGAGGCCTTTGGGCGCGGCCTGCGCCAGGTTGACGCGGCTCTGGCCGGGACCGTAAATATCGATAGTCAGCGCCTCGGACGCCCACGCGGTGGCCGAAAGGCAAACCGCGAGGACGACGGCGAGGGCCAACGTCTTAAGCATTTTCATATCACTGCATGTCCTGAAGATTGAAGTTGATGCGAATCTGCCGGACGGTGCCGGGCGGGGGCGGCAGTTGCCGCGTTTCCTGCACGGCCTTCATGACCGATGAATCAAAATCGGGGCGTCCGGACGCCGCCAAAAGGCGCGACTCCGTAATGCTCCCCTCGGGACCAACACGCAGATACACCGTCGCCACAAGGGCCGCATCCACAGGAATAGACGGAAAGCGCCAATTCTCGCGAATAATGGCCTTGACCTGCGCGGCGTAGATTTCCTCCAAACCGGCGGAGACGCCTTCTTCGCTTTCGCCGCCAGCGCCGTCGGCCTGGGTGGCGTCCTGCTTGGCAACCTGCTCGCGCAGGGCCGCCAATTCGCGCTCCACGGTTTTCCGCTGGAGGTGCTCCTTCCACTGCACATCCTTCTTGGCCTGTGCAAGGGCTTCGTTCAGCAAGTCCTGCCGGGACTTCTGGGGCTTCTCCGGAGCTTTTTCCTTGGGCTTCGGTTCTGGCTTTGGTTTGGGTTTCGGCTTGGGGGCCGGTTTCGGCTTTGGCTTTTCCGGGGCTTTTTTGGCCTCGGGCTTTGGCTTCGGCTTCTCCACCTTGGCGGCAATTTCGTTGGCCTGCGGCTTGGGTTTGGGCTGGGGCTTTGGCGCAGGCTTGGCCTTTGGCGGCGGAGCGGGCTTGGCGGCGGCCTTGGGTTTTGGCACGGCCACGCCCTTCTTGGGCGCCAGCTTCACGAGGTCCACCTGATAGACGGGCACATCAAGGTTCACCTTCATGGGAGAAGGTGTGGCCAGATATACCGCCATAAGCAAGATGCCCCCGTGAAGGGCTATGGAAAGAATCCAACTGAGCAGTCGCATAGTGCGCGGCCTAGACTACTTCTCGCCCGGTCGCGCAGGCCGGGTGTCTTCGGGCTCCGCCACGACGCCGAGGCGGTCAATCCCTGCGGATTTCACCTCGCCCATCACGCCGACCACCACGCCGTAGGCCACGGCCTTGTCAGCGCGGATGTAGAGGAACTTGTTCTCGGCCTTGACCAGCCGCTGAAGATGCCCGCCCAGTTCGCCCTGCGGCACCTTGTATTCATCCAGATAGATGGCGCCATCCGCACGGATGGTCAGCACCATGTGGTCCTTGTCTTTCGGCAGGGTCCGCACGGTTTTTGTCTGCGGCAGGTCCACCTCCAGCCCCTGCGTCATCAGCGGCGCGGTGACCATGAAGATAATGAGCAGAACCAGCATGACGTCCACAAAGGGCGTCACGTTGATTTCCGCAATGAATCCCTTTTTATGGGGATTAAAGTCCGCCATTGTCCTCACTCCTCCTGCGCTGCTGGGGCGCATCCACCGTATCGCCGGACAGCTCGCGCTGTACGGTGTTCAGGAACGCACCGGCGAAGTTCACCAGTTCCGTTTCGATGGATTGCAACATGCCAAGGAAGAAGTTGTAGGCAATGGTCGCCGGGATGGCGACGGCCAGCCCAACGGCCGTGGCAATGAGGGCTTCGGAAATGCCCGGGGCCACGGCAGCGAGGGCCGCGGTCTTCATCTGGCCGATGGAGTGGAACGAATGCATGATGCCCCACACGGTGCCGAACAGCCCGATAAAGGGCGCGGAGTTGCCGCATGTGGCCAAAAAGGACAAGGACCGCGACAACCCGCCAAGCTGAGAGCTGACGCCCTGCCTGAGGGCGCGGCGCAGGTTGTCGATGACCACGTCGAGATTCTTGCAGGTGAGCAGGCCGGAGCTTTCCAGCCGCCGCAGTTCGTTCATGGCGCTGACGCCGGAACGGTAGACGGGCGAGGTCTGGTCGCGGCCAAGGGCGCGCATGCCCTCGCCAAGGTCACTTGCGCCGACAAACTTCGTATAATCCTGCCGGGCGCGGCTCCGGGCCTGCGCCAGCACAAACACCTTGAACAATATGATGCTCCAGCTCACCAGAGACATGCAAACGAGCAGTCCGAGCACGAACTTCACCGTCAGCGTCGCGTGGGAAAGCAGAGCAATGACACCGGTCTGCGGTAACATCTCCATATCGGGGTATCCTCGTATCGTGAAAAGTCGATCCGGACGCGCGAGACGCGCCCCGGCATCCATAATCCGGGCGCAGCTTCCGGCCCGGACACACTAGCGTAAAATCACTGTAGTTTAAACCCTACTGGTGGGGCATATCAGGAAACGGCGCAATCATAAAGAAGCGGCAGAACCTCTTGCGCCGGGGCGTCAAAGCGCACATCGGGGAGCGCCCCGTAGGCCGTGGGGCCAAGATTCACCTCAATAACCGCTCCGCCCGCGTTCTTGACGCGGTAGGGGAATGTGTTCGCAGGCATCACGTCGCCGGAGGTGCCAACCACAAGGATGCAGTCCGCCGCGGCAATGAGCGCCTCGGCCCGCCGCCGGGGCTGGTTTGGAATCCCCTCGCCAAAGAACACCACATCCGGGCGCACCACGCCGCCGCAGGATGGACACGTCGGCACGCCAACGCCGCCCAGCGCGGCAAGGTTCACAGCCTCGTACGGACGCGCGCAGCGCATGCAGTGGAAGCGGTCCGCACTGCCGTGGAACTCCACAACCTCGCGCGAACCGGCGCGCTGGTGCAGGCTGTCGATATTCTGGGTGATGACGCCGGTAAGAAGGCCCGCGCGTTCCATGTCCGCCAGGGCAATGTGCGCGGGATTGGGCGACGCCGCGCCGAACATGCCGTGCGCCTCGTGCATGAAGGCCCACACGTCCTCCGGCGCTGTGCGCAGCGCCTGAAGGCTGGCGACCTTTTGCGGGTCGTAGCGCGACCACAGGCCGCCCGGGCTGCGGAAATCCGGAATACCGCTGGGCACTGAAATGCCCGCGCCGGTAAACGCAACAGCGGCGCGAGCTTCCCGCAGAAGCTGCGCCGCCGTTAAAATGTCATCCTGATTGAGCCGCGAGGCCCGTTTTTTCCGGCTCACCGCCCGCCTCCGATAAGCGAGGAGATAATGCGCCGGGACGCGGCCTCTGCCGCGCGGTATTCCTCAATGCTCAGGCCCGCGCCAAGGGCGATGCTGCGCCGCATTTCCTCGCCCACAAGGTCGCCCGGTTCATGGGCGTCGTTGTTGATGACGAGGGTTGCGCCGTGCTCACGGGCAAGGGCCGCAACATGGCCGTTGGTCAGGCTGTGCCCCTTGCGGGTGGTAATCTCCAGCGCCACGCCCTTGTCCGCCGCAAGGCGAACCTCTTCGGGCGTAATAAGACCCGGGTGCGCCAGCACGTCCACACCGGCTTCAATGGCGGCAAGGTTGGTGCCCTGCTCCACCGGCTCGGCAATGGTTTCGCCGTGGGCCACCACAATGTCCGCGCCAAGCTCGCGGGCGCGGGCCACGGTGTCCGGGATGAGTCCCGGCGGCACGTGCGTGACCTCCACACCGCAGAACAGATCAATCCCGGCATAGGGGGAGTAGCTCTCAGTGACGCGGCGGACGTTGGTGATGATGAATTCCAGATTGGAGGCATCGGCGTGGTCGGTCATGGCGAGGGCCTTATATCCGGCCACGCGGGCACGGCGCGCAAGCTCCGCAGGGATGAGCGCGCCGTCACTAAAGACGGTATGCGTATGCAGATCTATCATCGGGTCAGGTTCCTTTGGTCGTTGGCCGATGCCATTCGTTTGCGGTGGCGGGGCCAAATGTGTTGCCCAGCGCGCACCCACAGGCATGCGGCCCGAGAAGACAGGCTCGGGCTAGTGCGTCACATAACGCAGAGATGTGGTGACGGTGTCACATCTTGTACTTGGTGTCATCCTCGGAAAATCGCTCCAGAATCTCGCTCCACTTGTCGGAATCTTCCGTGGAGAAGATGGGGCCTTCTCCGGTGCGCACCTCGGTGCTAACCTCGTCAAGGATGGCCTGCGCCACAAAAATGGGACACCCTGCGCGCAGGGCAAGAGCCACCGCGTCCGAAGGGCGGCTGTCTATGCGCCGCTCCTCGCCTTTCATATCCACCACAATTTCCGCATAGTAGGTTCCGCTGTCGAGGCGGGTCACATCCACACGCTGGATGAGTCCGCCCATACCGTTGGTCATGTTGAGGAGGAGGTCGTGGGTCATCGGACGCGGCAGATGCACCTCGTTCAGCGCAAGGGATATGGCCATGGCTTCCATGGCCCCTATCCAGATGGGGAGCGTTTTGGTCTCCTCCAAATCCTTGAGCACGAGGACGGGCACCTGCGCTGTTTCATCCAGCGCCAAACCGACTACCTTCATCTCTACCATGGTTCCCCCACCGCTTTTCCCCACAGGGAATGTTTCTTGGCCGTTTCGATCCGCACGCGAACCAGCTTTCCGGCCAAATCGCCCGCCTCCTCCGGCCAAAGGAAGTTGACGACGCGCCCGTGGCGGTCGCGGCCACGCCAGGAGACGTTCTCTCCCGCGCCCTGCACCTTGCTACGCGATTCCACCAGCACCTCGGCCTCGCGCCCCACGCTGGCGGCCAGCGCCTTGGCGGTCAACTCCTCCTGCAAGGACTGCAACTGGATGAGACGCTCCCCCTTCACGGCTCGGTCGATTTTGAAGGGCATCTTCTCGGCGCGGGTTCCGGGACGGTCCGAGTACATGAACGAAAAGCTCGACTCAAAGCCCACCCGCTCCACGGCGTCCAGCGTCTGGCGGAAGTCCTCGTCCGTCTCGCCGGGGAAACCGACGATAAGGTCCGTGGTGAGCGCAATATCGGGACACGCCGCACGCAGTCCCTCCACAAGGCCCATGTAGCGCTGCATATCGTAGCCACGACCCATAGCTTTCAATACAGTATCTGAACCTGCCTGCATCGGCAAATGCAGTGAGGGACAAAGTGCGTCCAACCGCCCAAAGGCCTCAATGACTTCCGGGGCAATGTCCTTGGGGTGCGAGGTGGTAAACCGCAGGCGCGTCAGCCCCTCAATGCCCGCCACCTGCTCCAAAAGCTGGGCAAAGCTGGTGCCGTCGCCGTGCTTGTCCAGCCCGAAGCTGTTCACGTTCTGCCCCAGCAAAGTAATTTCGCGCACGCCGCGCTGGACGAGGGAACGGCACTCCGCCACCACGTCCGCCGCCTGACGCGACTTCTGACGGCCGCGCACGTAGGGAACAATGCAGTACGCGCAGAAATTGTCACACCCCTTCATGATGTTCACAAACGCCTGCCCCGGCAGATGCGATACCGGACCGTCCTCGGGCAGCACGGCGTCCTGCGCCGGATAGCCGTCTTCAAAGTCCAGCAGCGCGGTGCGGCCCTCGCCGTGCTCGGCCAAGCGGTCCAGTTCCTCGGGGACGCGCCCGGTCTGGTCCGTGCCGAACACAAGGCGCACATACGGGTAGCGCGCAAGGAAATTGCGGCCAATCTGCTGCGCCACACAGCCGCCCACGGCCACAAAACGATCCGGGTGCGCCTCCATAATGGCCTTCAGGCGGCCAAGCAGGCTGTAGACCTTCTGCTCCGGCTTCTCGCGCACACTGCACGTATTCACCACGATGACCCGCGCCTCGCCCTCGGGGACCTCGGTCCACCCCCGCGCGGTCAGGGCGCGCGAAACCCACTCGGAATCGTGGACATTCATCTGGCATCCAAAGGTCATCACATGAAAGGTCTTGCTGCTCATATCTTATATCCTTGAGGCGGCGATGGCTCGCCGGTGGAAGTCGTCTTGGGCGCGACAGCCGCGCCGAGGCTTCGTGCTTATGAAAAACTGCCGCCGTTGGCAAATCCGCAGCGGCATATCCTCCTCTTCCGGTGGGACATGCCCCAGCCCCTTTGGCCCGCGCGCAGCGCCAAACGCCAAGCGCAAACCAGCCGCCGAAAGCGCCAAGGCTTCCGGCGGCCAGTCCTCAATTGTCATTCAAAGACAGCGGTCTACAGCGAGCGCAGCCACTCCCGCACAAAGGCCATGGTCCGGCGGCGGGTTTCCTCCTTGGGGATGTCGTCGTTGGCGATGATGAACTCTGCGCGGGGATTTTCCTCAAAGGGCACATCCACGCCAATGACCTCCCCGAGGCCTTCAAATACTTCGCCCGTTTCTTTGCGGCGCAGGGCCTTTTCATACAGCCCCGCCATCACCAGCCCGGCGGGGCGCCCTGCTTCGCGCTGCATGGCATTGTCCAACGTGCACTGCACATGCACCTCGGCAAAATGCGGAATAAGCTGGCGGGCGTAGTCGCGCATGGCGACCTGATAGGCGGAGCCGTCCATGACGACGTTGACGCCGTTTTGGACCATCTGCGCGGCCTCCTCGGCAAACATGCGGTAGGCGGCCTCGCGCTCCTGCGCTGTGTACTGCGGACGCGGGAAATACACCTTGCGGCGGGCATCCATTTGCAGCCACTGCACGGCGTACCCCTCCTTGCGCAGGTCATCCACGATGCCGCGGGCAAGGTTGGACTTTCCCGACCCCGGCAGCCCCACAACCCATATCGCCCAGCACACTTCTCCGCACACGCCAGCTCCGCTCATGGCTACTCCATATACTTATTGATATTGCGCCAATCAAAGCTGTCGTCCTCCAGCACATTTTCAATGAGCCGGAACAGACCACGTCTGACCGCGATGGGATGGTCAGGATACCACTCCGGGGACGCCACGACGAGGGCGCGGAACACATAAAACGGCGCGATGACCTCCAGCATCTGTCTGTCGCCCGTTTCCTCCAGATAGGTGTCCCACAGCGTGCGGTACAGCTTTTCAAACGCACCGGACAGGCGCGGCGTGTCGTACAGGCCAAAGAGCAGATAGTTCAGCGTCATGGTCGCCACATCGTCGGCGGGGTCGCCCCACTCCCCGCGGCTGCGGTCCAGCACGCCAAAACTCGGCGGCTCGCCGTCCTGCACCAGCACATTCCACGGGTGGAAGTCGCCATGCACCTCGGCCAGGCGGTCCGTGTAGCCGCGCAGCTTCCAGCGCCAGTCAATCAGCCGCTTTTCCAGCGCCACAAAGCGCTCGGGCGGAAATTCCGAATACGGATGCGGGTAGCCGTCCGCAATGCCAAAAATGCACTCGCAGTCGCCCACAAGGTTGCGGATGCGGCGGATGTACAGGTCGGGGTCGTCGTTTTTGCGGGAATGGATGCGGGCCAGCCAGAGGGCAAACTCGCGGGCGAGGTGCTCATCCTGCGGGCGGAAGTCGCCCTCGCGGATGCGGTAGAGGTCGAGAAAATAGTCCCGCCCCTGAATCTTTTCGTTGATGATGAAGAATTCCTGTGGGTCCGTCACGGGCACCATATGCCCCGAGGTATCCACATAGCCAAGGCCCAGCGGGCGGACGTGGCGCTCCATCTTTGGCCCGGCGGCATGCTGAAAGAGCAGCACGCGCGCCCTGTCCCAGTAGCCCTGATGCCCGTACCGGTCGCCGCGCATCATGGACAGCACGGCCTGCCGCGTTTCGCCGTTTTCCTCCCAACTGACCAGCAGGGGCTTGCCGTAGCCAAAGTCCTTCATGCCCTGCTCGTCCAGCGAACCGATTTCCCCTACGCCTGTCAGCTTCACACCAGAGCCAAAGGTGTCGCGCAGGTAGCGTTCAACGGCTTCCAGAGTCAGTTCAATCATGTGGCCTCCCGTTTTCAACCGGCAGCCCACAGCGGGGTGCCGGAGTGTTCGGCGGGGACTGACGGCCACGCGGAGGCATTGGCACTTCTGGCCGCTGGGCGGCGCTGGCCCCCGCACGGGGCGGGGGCCACGGGTCCGCTTAGTCCGTCTGTCCGAAATTCTTCCTATAGTGCTCCCAGAACTCCTCTTCTGTAAAGGAATGTTCCTGCGTTCCCATGCACTCAATGCACCACGTGGCGCAGCACGCGCCAATGCGGGCGGCTTCGGACAGGTCCTTGCCCATGGTGATGCCCTTGAGCAATCCCGCGCGGAAGGCGTCGCCAGCACCGGTGGGGTCCACCACTTTGCCGACAGATGCGGCGCGGATTTCCGTCACGTCGGACGTCTCATGCACAGTGCAGCCCTTTTCGCCAAGGGTCGTGATGATATTCTGCGTGCGGTTCATCAGCTGGTCCAGAGACAGGTCCGTCGCGCGCAGGATCATTTCCAGCTCGTAGTCATTGGACACCAAAAGCCACGAGCCGGTGATGGCTTCCAGCAGCTTCTCGCCGGGGATGGCGGTGATGTTCTGGCCCGGGTCAAAGATGTAGCGCATGCCCATCTCGCGGAACTTCTTCGCAAGGCCAATGGTGTCCTCGTGGTTGCCGGGGGCGATGATGGCGATGTCCTTTTCCGGGTCCGCACTGGAGAAGTCGTACTCGCAGGGGAAGCCCATGGCGCCGGGGTTGAAGCAGGTAATCTGGTTGTCGGCAAGGTCGGAGGTGATGTGGCAGTTGGCCGTCAGGGCCTCGTCCACGATGCGGATGCCTTCGGTCGTCAGGTCCAGGGCCTTCAGCCGCTCCTCATATCGACCAAAGTCGTCACGCCCCGCAGACGAGACGATGACCGGCTTCTCGCCCAGCAACGACATGCTGTAGGCAATGTTGCCCGCGGTGCCGCCAAAGCGCTCCTTAAGGCCGTTGCCAACGAAGCACACGTTCAGGATGTGCAGCTTGTCGGGCAGGATGTGGTCCGAGAATTTGCCGGGATAGGTCATGATGCGGTCAAAGGCCAGAGAGCCGAAGACGAAGGTCTGCATGTATTCTCCTCTAGGATGGTGTTGAGTCCGGGGTTGTGGATTCCGCAATCCAGCTGAGGAATTGCGGATCACCCGCCGCCACGGGCATGGCAATGATGCACGGCGTGTCATAGGAGTGCACCTCGCGCACGGCGCGGGCCAGCTCCTCGAAACGGGAGCGCCGGGTTTTGGCGATGAACGCGGTTTCGCCCTCGTCTTGCACCGCGCCGTCCCACCAGAACATGGACTGAATGGTCCCAAGGATGTTCACGCAGGCGGCAAGGCGGCGCTCCACGAGCACCGCGCCGATACGGCGGGCTTCTTCCGCGTCCGAAGCAGTCATGTAGACAAGAATCGTGTCCATGTAAAATCCTCACAACGTTGCAGGTTTTCCAATATTTTCCGCCACGGGCACCAGCGGGGCCAGACGCACCGGGGACTTTCCCGCATGCACCACCCGCCACACCGCATGTGGAACAATCCCAGAAATATCATTTTTTCGACTGCTGACGGCGCGCAGAACACAAGCGCAGCACCACTCGCCCACGGCACGTAAACGTGGTATCCAAGGGGCCACATCACAGATGTCAGCCGCCGCAAGAGCGATTGGTTCACTGCATTAGCAGGGGGAGGTTCCATGTTTCCGCTCCACACCACATCCCACCGGCAGACGCCTTACACGCCGCCGCCACGCTGCCGCACACCAAGCGGCGGATTCTTCCACATCACCACGACGCTTTGCTTTTTCCGCGAGAGGCCAATGCTGGCGCGCATTTTGGCTTGACCTTGTAAGCCTTTGCGGGTAAGGACGACAAGATTTTGCGCCACGCATTTTCCACGTCATAAAACAACCCCACAAAGTAAGCCTAGGAGATACCATGGCAGTTCATGTTGTGGACCACCCGCTGGTCCGGCATAAGCTCGGCCTGCTGAGACAGGTCGGCCTGAGCACAAAGGATTTTCGCGCCCTTTCCAACGAAGTTGCACGTCTGCTCACCTACGAGGCCACGCAGGATCTCGAAACCGAGCTGGCCACCATCGAAGGCTGGGCCGGTCCCACTCAGGCGGACTCCATCAAGGGCAAGACCCTGACCGTTGTGCCCATCCTGCGCGCCGGTATCGGCATGCTGGACGGCGTGCTGGACATGGTGCCCGGCGCCAAGGTCAGCGTTGTTGGCCTGTTCCGTAACGAGGAGACCCTCGAACCCGTCGAGTACTACACCAAGCTCGCCAACAAGATCGAAGACCGCATGGCCCTTATTCTGGACCCCATGCTGGCCACCGGCGGCACCCTCATCGCCACCATCGACATCCTGAAGAAGGCTGGCTGCAAGAACATCCGCGGCATCTTCCTCGTGGCTGCGCCCGAAGGTCTGGAGCGCCTGCACGAGAAGCACCCCGACGTGGAAGTCTACACCGCCAGCGTGGACGAGCGCCTCGACGAAAACGGCTACATCCTGCCCGGTCTTGGTGACGCGGGAGACAAGATCTTCGGCACCAAGTAGTGCCGCACCTGTCCCCCACGACATCATATAACCATACAGCATAGCAAGAAGGAGAAGGATATGGCCGCGACGGATTATGCATTCCGCCTGAAAGACAGCCTCATCGGCGCGCAGATGCTCTTTGTGGCGTTTGGCGCATTGGTGCTGGTTCCCCTGCTCACAGGGCTTGACCCCAACGTGGCCATGTTCACGGCCGGTGCCGGAACGCTGCTGTTCCAGTTTGTCACCAAACGCAGTGTGCCCATTTTTCTGGCATCCTCCTTCGCCTTCATCGCGCCCATCATCTACGGCGTGGAAACATGGGGCATCCCCGCGACAATGAGCGGCCTTGCCGCAGCCGGCGTCTTTTACGTGCTGCTGTCCGCCCTCATCAAGTTCCGCGGCGCGGGCATTTTGCACCGCGTGCTGCCCCCCATCGTCACCGGCCCGGTTATCATGGTCATCGGCCTGCTGCTCGCCAAGACCGCCATCTTCATGGCCGTCGGCAAGTCCGGCGACGGCTCCCTGGAGCTTATCCCCCGCGACACAGCCCTGACCGTGTCCATGATTTCCCTCGCCGTGACGATTCTGGTCTCCCTGCTGGGACGGGGCTTCTTTAAGCTTATCCCCATCCTGTGCGGCATCGTGTCCGGCTACATCGTCAGCCTGTTCTTCGGCATTGTGGATTTCTCCGCCGTTGCCGACGCCCCGTGGCTGGCCGTGCCGAACTTCGTCACCCCTGAGTTCAACATCGAAGCCATCCTGTTCATTGTGCCTGTCGCCATCGCCCCGGCCATTGAACACTTTGGCGACGTGCTGGCCATCAGCTCCGTCACCGGAAAGGACTACATCAAAAGCCCCGGCGTTCACCGCACCATGCTGGGCGATGGTCTGGCAACCGCGCTGGCCTCCTGTCTCGGCGGTCCGCCGAACACCACCTACTCCGAGGTCACCGGCGCCGTCGCACTCACCAAGTCCTTCAACCCCGGCGTGATGACATGGGCCGCACTGACGGCCATCGTTCTCGCCTTTGTGGGCAAGCTGGGCGCAGTGCTGCACACCATCCCCACCCCGGTCATGGGCGGCATCATGATTCTGCTCTTCGGCGCTATCTCCGTTGTTGGCATGAACGCCCTCGTCAAAGCAGGCGACGACCTCATGGAACCCCGCAACATGGCCATTGTGGCCGTTATTCTCGTGTTCGGCATCGGCGGAATGAGCTTCGGCGTCGCCAAAGTCACCTTGACAGGCATCGGACTCTCAGGTGTCATCGGCGTCGTTTTGAACCTCGTTCTTCCACAGACCAAGCACTAGGCGGAATGATTCCATGCAGTTCTACAAAGGCAAAAAGGTCATGGTCACCGGCGGCTGCGGCTTCATCGGCTCCAACCTCGTCATCCGACTGGTTGAAGCCGGGGCCGACGTCACCGTTGTCGACTCCATGATCGACGAATACGGCGGCAACCTGCACAATATCGCTCCGGTTAAGGACGATATCCGGCTCAATATCTCGGACGTGCGCGACCGGGTCGCCATGCAGTACCTCATCCGCGGGCAGGAGTTTATCTTCAACCTCGCCGGACAGGTCAGCCATATCGACTCCATGCACGATCCCTACACGGACCTTGAGATCAACGCCAAGGCCCAGCTGGGCGTGCTGGAAGCCTGCCGCTACTACAACCGCGATGCCAGACTGGTGCTCACCAGCACCCGCCAAATCTACGGCAAACCGCACTACATGCCCGTTGATGAAAACCACCCCCTCGACCCCGTGGACGTCAACGGCATCAACTGCATTGCCGGCGAATGGTACCACCTGCTCTACAACAAAGTGTACGGCATCCCCGCCGCCGTGCTGCGGCTGACCAACACCTACGGGCCGCGTCAGCTGCTCAAGCACAACCGGCAGGGCTTCCTCGGCTGGTTCATCCGACTCGTCGCCGAAGATAAGCAAATCCAGCTCTACGGCGACGGCGCACAGCGCCGCGATATGAACTACGTGGACGACGTCGTCGACGCCATCCTCACCGCAGGAAAAGACAACCGCGCCGCAGGACAGGTCTACAACCTCGCCGGCGATGAGCCCATCAGCCTCAAAGACATCTGCGAGAGAATGATCGCCACCGCAGGCAAAGGCAGCTTCAAGCTCGTCCCGTGGCCAGAGGAAAAAAAGAAGATCGACATCGGCGACTTCTACGGCGACTGCTCAAAGATCACCAATGACCTCGGCTGGGCACCCAAGGTCTCCATCGACGAAGGCCTCAAAAAAACCTTCGACTACTACGAGACCTGCCTCAACGAATATATCAAGGACAGCGGCGAACATACCCTCAAGCCCTAACCGGCACCAAGGACGCCCTCCCTGAATCGATATGCTCACCACAGCGGCCACCCAACACGGGTGGCCGCTTTTTTTGGGGCCTGCGGCCAGCACGGCGAAGAGAGAAGAGGGCCTCCGGCGGGTTAAGGAAATAAGGTGAATTGCAATTCAAAACTGAACACAGCCCTCAAGCCCAAG